>NZ_AKJI01000043.1:0-18973 GCF_000282415.1 Pseudomonas sp. GM60 | reverse complement strand
CCCCAGCCACAGATAGCGGCGGCTCGGGTCGCCGACGATCGCAGTCTTGTAGTCGTCGCTGACGAACAACACCCAGTATTCGCCCTTCGCCACACCCGGTATCAACCGCGAAAACCAGGTATCGAACTCGACCCACAACTTGTCGGTCTTGCCCGGCACCTGTGGATAAGCCGTGCCCTTGGCCTCTTCCCATTGCCAATCCGCCGTCAGGCAGCGATTCAGCACCAGAATGTTGCCGTCCGGCTTGAGCGTGTAATGCGCTTCGGATTGCGCGCAGTTGCGCTGGAAATACATCGGCAGACGCGCCAACTCGTACCAGGTCCCTTGGTACTTCTTGAGATTGACGCTGTTGACCGTTTTCGGCGCCAACGGATTTTCACCAGAAGTGGCGCAGCCGGCCAATACCAGGCTGGCAAAAAGGAGGATCAATAACCGCTTCATTGTTTTTCTCCCGTGGGCATATCGCCCCGGTTTACTTCAGGCCTTGGCCGGAAAACATCAACACTTTGTCACCGGCGTACTGCACGCTGATAAAGCTGTTCTTGTCGCCCCAGGTGCAACTGGACATGCCGAGCGCGCCCGCGCAGTCGGTAGGTTTGCCCAGCAAGGTTTCCACCTCGGCCTTGGCCATGCCTGTCGACAACTTGGAGTAGTTTTCCTGATTGATTTTGCCGCACGCGGCCAGCAAGACGCAGAACGAAAGCAGGGCGATGGAACGCAGCGACATTGTGTAGCTCCTGGGACAAAGGGGAATGGCATGACAGCCAAGCTGAAGCTTAGAAGAGAAAACCCCTGTCTGGTTCCCTGACCGAGCGCCTATTTATCGGGCCGCTCGTCTGCCTTTTGCCGAAAAATCAGCCACTTTCTCGCGTTGTTGAGCATTTCGTCGGTTTTGACAGATTCCGCCTAATCTTTGGCGCCGCTCAGTCGACATAAAAGCAGCGCAAAGCCCGTTCCTGTGGCAAATTGACGCCCCTTGTCGACCAGCACCTCCGCGGTAGTTCATTTAATGACCAGAAACATGAAGTTCAGCCACAAAATCTTGTTGGCTGCTGCCCTCGTGGTGGCCGTTGCATTCGCCTGTTTTATCCTCTTCAACGACTACCGCCAGCGCCAGACCTTGCGCAGCAGTACCGAATCGTCGATGCAGGAACTTGGCAGCCTGACCACCAGCAACATTCAAACCTGGCTGGAAAGCCGCATCCAGCTGTTGCAATCGTTGTCCCAACAGATCGCCGTGGACGGCAGCGCCCAGGCCAGCCTCAAGCGCGCCATCGACCTGCCGGCCTACACCAGCAATTTCCAGCTGAGCTACTTCGGCGGCACTGACGGCGTGATGTTCTCGGTTCCGGCCGGCAATCGCGCCGCCGATTACGACCCCCGCGCACGTGGCTGGTACAAGGCGGCCAACGGCGCGCAACAGACCATCGTCACCGAACCGTACATTGCCGCGTCCTCCGGCAAACTGGTGATCACCGTGGCCACACCGGTGAAGCATCAGAACCAGATGATCGGCGTCGCCGGCGCCGACATTGACCTGTCCAGCGTCAGCGCGATCATCAACTCGCTGAACTTCGGTGGTCACGGCCATGCGTTTATCGTCAGCGCCGACGGCAAGATCCTGATCCACCCGGATAGCAAACTGGTGCTCAAGAACCTCGCCGAGGCCTACCCGAACGGCGCGCCGCAAGTCAGCCCGGGCATGAAAGAGGTCGAGATCGACGGCAAGCGCCAGTTCATCTCCTTCACCCACGTCAACGGCGTGCCGTCGGCGGATTGGTATGTGGCGCTGGTGCTGGATCAGGACACCGCGTTCTCGATGCTCAGCGAATTCCGCACCTCGGCGATCATCGCCATGGTTATCGCGGTGGTGATCATCATCGCGCTGCTGGGCATGTTGATCAGTTTCCTGATGCAGCCGCTGCTGACCATGGGCCGCGCCATGCATGACATCGCTGAAGGTGAAGGCGACCTGACCAAGCGCCTGACCATTCACGGCCACGACGAATTCGGTGCGCTGGGTACTTCGTTCAACCGCTTTGTCGAGCGTATTCACACCTCGATCCGCGAAGTGTCCTCGGCCACCGGCCAGGTCAACGAAGTCGCCCTGCGTGTTGTCGCCGCGTCCAACTCGTCGATGTTCAACTCCGATCAGCAAGCCTCGCGCACCAGCAGCGTGGCCGCCGCCATCAATGAACTGGGCGCCGCCGCCCAGGAAATTGCCCAGAACGCCGCCCTCGCCTCGCAGCATTCCAGCGACGCGCGCGCCTTGGCCGAAGACGGTCAGCAAGTGGTGGATAAAACCATCGCGGCGATGCAGCAGCTCTCGGCGAAGATCAGCGATTCGTGCGGCAACATTGAGACGCTCAACAGCAACACGGTAAACATCGGGCAGATTCTGGAAGTGATCACCAGCATCTCGCAGCAGACCAACCTGTTGGCGCTGAACGCCGCCATCGAAGCCGCCCGTGCCGGTGAAGCCGGGCGCGGTTTTGCCGTGGTCGCCGACGAAGTGCGCAACCTGGCGCATCGCACCCAGGACTCGGCGCAGCAAGTGCAGAAGATGATCGAGGAACTGCAAGTCGGCGCCCGTGAAGCGGTGAGCACCATGACCGACAGCCAGCGTCAGAGTGAAAGCAGCGTCGGCATCGCCAATCAGGCGGGCGAGCGTCTGGGTAGCGTGACGCAGCGGATTGGTGAGATCGACGGGATGAACCAGTCCGTGGCGACAGCGACGGAGGAGCAGACTGCGGTGGTGGAGTCGATCAATGTCGACATTACCGAGATCAACACGCTGAATCAGGAAGGGGTGGAGAATTTGCAGGCGACGTTGCGTGCGTGTTCCGATCTGGAGCAGCAGGCGGCGCGTCTTAAGCAATTGGTCGGTAGCTTCAGGATCTAAAGCGCTTTTACGGGCCTCATCGCGAGCAGGCTCGCTCCCACATGGATCTTCGTAACGCTGGAGATCCACTGTGGGAGCGAGCCTGCTCGCGATGACGGCATCAGCCGCGATAAAGATTTAGAACCTTGACCCAGGCTGCGAAAGAAACACCAACTCCTCAACCGTAGACTCCCTTCCCAACACCGCATTGCGATGCGGAAACCGTCCAAACCGCGCAATCACCTGCTGATGCTTCTCGGCATAATTCAGATAATCGCCGAACAGCGCCCGGTCGCCCTCCGGCTGTTGCGCCACCAGATCGATATAGCGTGAGACGGCCTCATTCTGCACCGCCAGATTCTCGCAGTGCTCGAACACCAGATAGATGAACACCCGCTGAATCGGACGCAACTGCCGATCAAAATCCGCAGCAATGCCTTGCGCCACCAGTGCCTGAGCCCTGAAATCGCCGGAAAAGGATTTGGGTGTTTCGCGAAAGATCATTCGCGGCAGTTGATCGAGCAGCAGCACCAAGGCCAGCCAACCTTCCGGGCGTTGCGCCCAGTCAGTCAATCCGCCGGCCAGTGCCTGCTCGACCCAGTCCCCGAAACGCGTCTGCGCTTCGAGGTCCTGGCTGTCGTGCTTGCCGAACCATAACCTGCCCTTCTCAGCCGCTACTTCATTCGACGATTCGGAATTTCCGAACCACCATTCGAGCAACGGCTGCCAGGGCGCGGTCATGTTTACTCCTGGTGGTAGGCCGTGACGCGTGCGACTTCTTCTTTCGAACCGAGGAACACTGCTACGCGCTGGTGCAGGCCTTCCGGTTGAATGTCGAGGATGCGCTGGTGGCCGTCGGTGGACGCGCCGCCCGCCTGTTCAACCAGGAACGACATCGGGTTGGCTTCGTACATCAGGCGCAGTTTGCCCGGCTTCGACGGCTCACGGCTGTCGCGTGGGTACATGAACAGACCGCCACGGGTCAGGATGCGGTGCACGTCGGCAACCATCGCGGCAACCCAGCGCATGTTGTAGTTCTTTTTCAACGGGCCTTCATCGCCAGCCAGCAATTCGCTGACGTAACGCTGTACCGGCGCTTCCCAGTGACGCTGGTTGGAGGCGTTGATCGCGAATTCCTGAGTGGACTCAGGGATCGTGATGTCTTCATGGGTCAGTACGAAGCTGCCCATTTCACGGTCCAGGGTGAAGCCTTTGACGCCATTGCCCAGGGTCAGCACCAGCATGGTCTGTGGACCGTAGATCGCGTAACCGGCGGCAACCTGCTGAGCGCCTGGCTGCAGGAAGGCCTTTTCGTTCAAAGGCTCGTTCTGGGTCAGGTATTCGTTCGGGCAACGCAGCACCGAGAAGATCGTACCGACCGGCGCGTTGATGTCGATGTTCGACGAACCGTCCAGCGGGTCGAATACCAGCAGGTACGCGCCTTTCGGGTATTTGCCCGGGATCTGGTAGGCATTGTCCATTTCTTCGGACGCCATGCCGGCCAGGTGACCGCCCCATTCGTTGGCTTCGAGCAGGATGTCGTTGGACATCACGTCCAGCTTCTTCTGCACTTCACCTTGGACGTTTTCAGTGCCCATGCTGCCCAGAACACCACCCAGGGCGCCTTTGGAGACGGCGTGGCTGATTTCTTTACAGGCGCGCGCCACCACTTCGATCAGGAAACGCAGATCGGCAGGGGTGTTGTTGCTACGGGTCTGCTCAATCAAATAGCGACTCAGGGTAACGCGGGACATGGAAGGCTCCGGTGGAATGGGGGGCTAAAAACCCGCGCAGTTTAACGCGAGTCGGGGCGTATTTCCTCCTATCAGACGTGATACGTCCAACAGAGTTCATGTGCCGGGTTTAGCGTAGATCGAAACCGGCCGGATGTGGGCGGGCGACAGGTGGCAGTTTTGAGATTTTTGCTGCCTGACAGTCAGTCTTCGCGAGCAGGCTCGCTCCCACAGTTGACCGCATTCCAATGTGGGAGCGAGGCTTGCCCGCGAATGGCGCGTAGCGCCAGCCTTTCTCAGGAATTGGCCGGAGGTTTACGCAACAAGCTGAACGCCATCGCCGCCAAAAACAGAACACCCAGCAACAACACCGCCCACAACCCGAACTTCTTCCAGTTAGGTTCAGCCTGTGCAACGGATGTGAGTGTGGACGTCGGCGTCTCTACCACGCCACCCGACACCGTCGCCTTGCCCAACGCCGCCCACTTCGCCGCGCTGTAATCCGGAATCAGCGTTGCCAGCGGCAGGTTCGCCGCTTTCACCGTCGCATTGCCCAACGCCAGCGTATAAGGCCCGGCGCCGCGCGCCAGGAACACCAGTTGCGTCGAACGCACAGCGAAACGCACCGTCGGCGCCTCAGCGCCCAAGCCACCACCGCGCTCGTCCACCGTCAACTTCAACTGCTGCACGGTTTGCCCCGGCAACTGCAATTCGTTCTGCACCACGTCCTGGCCACTCTGGGTCAGGCGATAGAGCAAACCACTGCTCAACGGCTGCCACGGCAGGCTGCTTTCCCGACGACCGGACAACGTCACCGGCGCCAGGCTGTTCGGTTGATTCAGTTCGACCTGCACGCGCTCGACGTTCAACCCCATCGGCAATTGCCAGGTGTATTCACCCGCCTTCACGCTGGCGCCCGCTAACGGTTGCGACCAGACCAATGGCAGCGGCAGGCTGCGCGTGCTGGCGCTTTGCAGTTGCGCCGAGGTCAATATCGGCGCCGATTGCGGCGTGTTCCACAACAAGCGCAGATAACGCGCTGATTGTCCCGGCAAGCCGACCTCATGCTGCTCGACCCGCTCGTCGGCAAACGTCAGCCGCGCCACCTGCCCGTCACCCCACGACTGCCAATGCTGCAAATCGTCGCTGGCTTCGATGCTGAAACGCTGGAAGCCATCGCGCTCGCTGGTCCAGTCGAGGATCAATTGCTGCAACGGTGCCTTGATGCCGCTGGCGTCGAGCAGCCAACCGCTCAGCACTTCTTCGCCCACCTCCAGCTGACTCGACGGCTGCACTTCGACCAGCGTGCCATTGGCGCTCGATTGCACCCGCACACTCGGCGCGCGCTCGGTGGCGTCCGCCGAGTTGTACAACGGGAACCATTTCACGTCGGTCAGGGTGGGGGTTTCGCCGGTTTTCGCGGTCTCCCGCGCCACGGCGTAGGCCTGAGCCTCACCGGCCGCGTTGAACACGCGCACATCGCTGAGGTCGGTTTGTCGCGCATTCAGCTGTACGGCCAAAGGCAATTCAAGGCGATACCATGGACCTTCGCCGCTCACGGTCAACGGCACTTGCGTGGCGAAGTCCGCCGGTTTTTCCTGCGCGTTGGCCGACAGCGCCACGCCCAACGCAACAGCGCCCAACCAGACCAGGTTCAGCTTCTGACTCAAGACGACACTCCTTCGGTTTCCGGGGCCGGTTTTTCAGATTCCGGCGCAGCATCGACGCGCTTGGGCGGCAACGGGGCGAAATAGCCCACCACCAACAGCAACACGCCAACACCGATAAACGAGACGATCCGGGCGAGTCCGCCACGGTTACTCAATTCGACAAAGAACAGTTTCGCGACCACCACACCGATCAGCGCCGCACCGATCAGCCAGACTTCACGACGATGACGCAGATGGCCGCCGATCATCAGACTCAGCGCCATCAAGGTCCAGACAATGGACAGACCGGCTTGCACCAACATCGATTCGAGCAGTGCATCCAGCTCATACGGCACAGCGCCCCAATGGTGCGCCGTGCGCATCACCAGCGCGGTAAAGAACGCAAACAGCGAGACGCCCGCAATCAGCTGCGTGGCGTGATCGAAGATGTCCTTGCGGATCGCCAGTTGCGTCACGGCGCTGCGGGCCCACACGTAAACGCCGAACAGCGCAAACAGCAGCCCCAACTCCAGCGGATTGATCAGCGGCACATAGGGCAGCGGCTCGGCTGTGCCGTCGCTGACAATGTTCGCCAGCCAGAACCAGCCGAGCATGAGTAAGGCCAGCGGCGCCGCCGCGTACAGTCGATACTCGCGCGGATAAGCCGACACCGGCCACGGCCAGGCACGCGGTGCGGCCATCAACACCAGATAAACACTCGGCAGAATCGCCCAACCCAGCCAACGCCAGGCGTTGTATTGCTCGGACAACAGCAGCAAGCCGTAACGCAACTCCAGCGCCAGTACACCGATCAACAACCAGCAGCCGAGCACATGAGCCGCACTCAAAGCCCGCTCGGGGAGCATTGGCGCCAGACGTCGCAACGAGATGAAATGCACGACGAACACCGCCGCCCAGACGAGCCAGCCAAAGTCGGCCGCCGGGTGGTAACGCGCGTGCCACGCCCCGAGCAATACCACACCCGCTGCAGGAATCAGCATGGTGCAGAGCAAACCCAGCGACGGCCATTTCAGGCGCAACGCCAACACGGCCCACAGCGCCACGCTCAGCGCCGCGACCGTTAGCAGCAACGTCGCCTGAAGATTTACCGGTGCAAAGCGCAGCACTTCACTGATCCACGCCAGCGCCCACCAACCCGCGCCCCACACCAGCAGCACTTCAGACAAACGCTGCAAACTCAGGACATCGAACGCCGATGCATGGTTGCCGAGCTGCAAGCGCCAGGCGCCGACCAACGCCGCCAGCCCCAGCACCAACGGCGTCCAGAATCCGCTATGCGCCAATGGTTTGAGCCCTTCGCTGGCCAGCGGCCCCAGCAGGTCCGGCCCGGCGAACAGGAACGCCGCCCCGCCAATCACCTGCAACAGCAGACCGAAGACGAAACTCACCCGCTGCTTCAGATAAAGGCTCAGCCAGATAATGAACAGACCACTGGCCGCCCACACCGCACTTGCGGTTTGCCACGGCAGCACGAACAGCACGGCGAGGTTGATCAGCACCAGGCCGGCCAGCAACACCACCGACAAACCGCGCAACAGCCGAATATCGCTGCGCACCATGTCATCGCGGGCGGCCAGCAACATACCGGCGATCAACGCCAGGCCAATCAGCGACGCGCTGAGCAAACCGCTCCAACCCGCGCTGAACACCGCGCCAGACTCACCGCTCGCACCTTGCAGGCGCAGCAGGAACAACGCGCCGCCCAGCAATTGCACAGCGAACGCGGTGAAGAGGAAGGTGCGCGATTGCAGACGCAGACCGACAAACAACGTCGCCAGACCGGCCAGCGCCCAACTGATCGCCGTGCCGTGGGTAAAGAAGAACAGCGGCGCCAGCAGATAGAGGAAGGTCAAACCTAGGCAGGCCAGCACCGGCAAGCCTTTGCGCTCCCACGCCAACGTCTGCTCAGGCAAGGCGTTGCGCAATTGGTAGAAACTGAACAGCAGCGCCACACCGAGCATCAACGCGCCCAGCAGCGCACCTTCCAGCAGGCTGCTTTCGCCGAACCGCAGCTCACTGAGGAACGCCAGCGCCGAGCCCAGTTGCAGCAGCAATGCAAAGGCGCGCGCCAGCGGTCGTTGCTGACGCAATCCGAGCCAGAAAATCCCGGCACCTTCCACCGCCCAAGCGGCCGCTGTCCAGCGCGCATCAAGCCCCAACGGGATCGCCAGACTGGCGAAGATCACGCCCAACGCCAGACAGGTTTCCGCCAGCAACAACGCTCGGCCACCCATCAGCAGGCGGGCCAGGCCCATGTAAATCATGCCCAGCGCCAATGCACTGAAAGCGGCAGCGAACTCCAGATGCTGGACCAGCGCGAACTGCAAACCGAAACCTACCAGCGGCGGGCCGAACAGCATCGTGCCGTCGACGTAGTCACCTTTGCGCGCCGACCAGTGCAGCAGCGCCTCGCGGCTGTCGTCCTCGGGCGCGTCGCTCATTTCCAGCAACTTGCGCCGGGCAAACAGCAGCCCGATGGCCAGGTACATCAGGAAAAACACAATCAGGAATGGCTCGGTGCTCCACAGCAGCTCCGGGGTGTAGGAGCGCAGGCCCCAGGCGAAACCGATGCCGAAGGTGCCGACAAAGCCGATCAGGTTGAGCAGCCGCCAGGCCTTGAACCAGGCGATGGCGAGAATGCCGGCGTTGAGCAAGGCGAAATAGCTGAACAGCGCGACATGGTTGCCGGCGCCGGTGGACGTCAGGATCGGCGCGGCGAAACCACCCAACGCGGCGGCGCAGGCCAGTGCCAGCGAGTCTTGAGTGATGGCCAGAATGGCCGAGAACACCGTCACCGCCACCAGCAGCCCGAGCGCCGCCGTCGGATCAAGCAGCGGATGCAAACGCATGGCCGCGAACACCGTCAGGTACAACACGGCGATCCCGGTGCCTTGCAGCATCAACGCATAGTTAGTGTTGCGATGACGCAGCCACCAGCCCAGACCGAGCAGGGCCAACGCAGCCGCCGCCACCCCGGCGTAACGCAGTTCGATCGGCACCACCATGCCTTCGGTGGCATAACGCAGCAGAAACGCCAGACCGAGGAACAACAGCACCACACCGACCCGCAGCACGGTGTTGCCACCGAACAGCCAGTTACGGGCGCCGCTGATGGCGCGCTCGATGAAGTTCGGGCCACGCGGGACGGCGGGCTCGCGGGCAACCGGCTCGGGCTTCCAGGCATCGTCGGGCAGCGGGCGGCTGGTTTGCGTCGCTGTCGCGGTGATCGGTTCGAGTTCGGGCGGGAGTTCCCAGACCATCTCCGGGGTAGAGACAGGGACTTCTTCGAGAATGAATACCGGGGACGGGGCCGGTTCGCTGGCAAGCGGTTCCTCGGCAAGCGGCTCGCTGGTTTCAGGCGCCTTGACGCCAGACACCTCCAGCGTGGCCAGGCGTTGCTGGACCGCATTCAGTGCGACCTGCGCCTGCTCCAGCAGAGCGCGCTGTTCAGCCGCCTGTGAACCCAAACGGCCGATGCGAATGGCCTGGCCGATACCCAACCCGAGTAACGCACCCAACAGCGCGTCGCTGAACGACTCGTCGAGTATCCAGCCCAGCACCAGCCCAATCAGCATGAACATCCATTGCATGGTCGATATCCCTAAGCGGCCCCGCTGCGGGGCGAATCCGGGGAAAGCAGCATTTGGCTGAGTCTAGTGTGAAACCACACAAACCTGTGGGAGCGAGCCTGCTCGCGATGAGGCCCTGACATTCAGCATTGATATTGAATGTCAGGGCCTCATCGCGAGCAGGCTCGCTCCCACAATGGATTGCCATGCATACCGCCCGGTGAAACTGGTGCTTAGTATATCGGTCAGGTCCAACAACCGTCGGACCTTGCGCACATTTGTGGCTAAAAGTTACTCCAATGCCTTCCAGATATCCGTCGCGTACTCGCGAATGGTCCGGTCAGAAGAGAACCAGCCCATCCGGGACGTGTTCAACACCGCCGAACGCCACCACTCGTTCGAGTCGTGCCAATGGGCTTCAACACGCATCTGCGCATCCCAGTAGGAATCAAAATCGGCGCAGACCAGGAAGCGGTCATAGTCGATCAACGAGTCGATCAAGCCGGTGTAACGGGATGGATCATCCGGCGAGAACACCCCGCCACGAATCGCTTGCAGCACGTCATTCAGCCGATGGGACGCGGCAATGTCCGGCGTCGCATTGAACTCATGATTCTGTTTGCGCGCTTCAACCTGCTGCGCGCTGAGGCCGAAGATGAACATGTGCTCGGCGCCGATGCGCTCGCACATTTCCACGTTGGCGCCGTCCAGCGTGCCAATCGTCAGCGCGCCGTTGAGGCCGAACTTCATGTTACTGGTGCCCGACGCCTCAAAGCCTGCGGTGGAAATCTGCTCGGACAAATCCGCCGCCGGAATGATGCTCTCCGCCAGGCTGACGTTGTAGTTAGGCAGGAACACCACTTTGAGCAAGCCGCGCACGGTTGGGTCGTTGTTCACCACCCGGGCGATGTCGTTGGTCAGTTTGATGATCAGCTTGGCCTGGTGATAACTGGCGGCGGCCTTGCCGGCGAAGATTTTCACTCGCGGCACCCAGTCGATTTCCGGCTCGGCGCGAATCGCCTGATACAGCGCGACGGTGTGCAGCAAGTTGAGCAACTGACGTTTGTATTCGTGGATCCGTTTGACCTGCACGTCGAACATCGCCGCCGGGTTGACCGCAACCCCAAGGCGCTCGTGAATGATGTACGCCAGCGCTTTTTTGCTGTGCAGGCGCTGCTCGGCGAAGGCCTTGCGGAACGCGGCTTTTTCCGCGAACGGTTCCAGATCGAGCAAGCGCTCTTCCGGGTTATCCAACAGATCAGGGCCGAGGGCATCGACCAGCATCGAGGTCAGTTCCGAGTTGGCCTGATACAGCCAGCGGCGGAAGGTAATGCCGTTGGTCTTGTTGTTGATCCGCTCCGGGTAGAGCTTGTGCAGTTCCGAGAACACGGTTTTGCGCATCAGTTGCGTGTGCAGCCCGGACACGCCGTTGACGCTGTGGGAGCCGAGAAACGCGAGGTTGCCCATGCGCACACGGCGACCGTTGTCCTCTTCGATCAGCGATACCGCGCGCAGCACGTCAAAATCGTGAATGCCTTTGGCGCGTAGCGAATCGATGTGCTGGGCGTTGATCAAGTAAATGATCTGCATGTGCCTTGGCAGCATCCGCTCCATCAAACCGACCGGCCAGGTTTCCAGCGCTTCCGGCAACAGCGTGTGGTTGGTGTACGAAAGCGTGTCGACGGTGACCTGCCACGCGGCGTCCCACGCCACGTCGTAGACATCGACCAATTGGCGCATCAGCTCGGCCACGGCAATGGACGGGTGAGTGTCGTTGAGCTGGATTGCCGCGTGGTCGCCCAGGGTCAGCACCGAGGTGTGCATGTTGCGATGACGGCGCAGCAAATCCTGGAGAGATGCAGCGACGAAGAAGTATTCCTGGCGCAGGCGCAGTTCCTGGCCGGCTTCGGTGCTGTCCGCCGGGTACAGCACGCGAGAGATACTTTCCGCCCGCGCCACTTCAGCGACTGCGCCGAGGTGGTCGCCGGCGTTGAAGCGTTCAAGGTGCAAATCTTCCATCGCGCGGGCACGCCACAGGCGCAGCGTGTTGACGCTCGCCCCGCGCCAGCCGACTACCGGGGTGTCATAAGCAATGGCGCGCACGGTTTCCGCCGGGGACCAGACTTGCTTGGACTTGCCGTTTGAGTCGGTCACGGTTTCGACGCTGCCGCCGAAGCCGATCGGGTAAACCACTTCTGGCCGTTCGAATTCCCACGGGTTGCCGAAATCCAGCCAGTGTTCGGTCTGTTCCTGCTGCCAGCCATCGACAATCGCCTGGCGGAACAAGCCGTGCTCATAACGAATGCCATAGCCATGGCCGGCGATGCCGAGGGTCGACATGCTTTCCATGAAGCACGCCGCCAGACGACCGAGGCCGCCGTTGCCCAAGGCTGCGTCGGGCTCCAGCAGGCGGATGCGTTCTAGGTCGACGCCGAGCTCGGTCAGCGCTTCGCGGGCGACGTCGAGCAGGCCGAGGTTGCTCAAACTGTCGTAGAGCAGCCGGCCGATGAGAAATTCCAGGGAGAGGTAATAAACCCGCTTTTGACCTTTGCGGTAGATCTGCCGGGTGTGATCCATCCAGTGCTCGACCATGTGATCGCGCGCCGCCAGCGCAATGGCTTCGAACCAGTCGTGGTCGAAGGCGTGATCCGGGTCTTTACCCACCGCGTAGGTGAGTTTGGTCAAGACGGCGTCGCGGAATGCGGCCACCTCTGCTTCGCGAACAAGTGGTTCTTGAGTCATCGATAAGACCTCGAGCGAGCTTTGAGTTGTCTGAGCCTAGACGGTCTGACAGGCGGTAGAGGCTCTGGTTCGGCAGTTTTTCCTGTTAGTGCGAGATAGGTCGGCATTACCTTGTCGTGTACCTGAATCAATGCAGGGGCCGTGCCGGAATTCACGTGTTGTTGACCACAGTTAAAAAAATCTGGCGAAAGGTTGTTCAAAAATCCACCAGTCCCGGTATGATCGCGCGCCCTGATGCACACGCTGGTAACAACCGATGATGAAGCCCAACCTGATCGCCGCCGCAGAGATCGATCGTCTCGATACCTGGGCCAAATACTCTGCGCCGATGTGCGGTTCCTGCATATCCAGCTGCTGCACCCTGCCGGTCGAGGTCAAGATCAAGGATCTGATCCGCATCGGTATCGTCGACGAGTTCGAGCGCGGCGAACCGGCGAAGAACATCGCCAAGCGTTTGCAGAAGGAAGGGATCGTCGAGCGTTACAGCCAGAAGACCGAGATCTTCACCCTCCAGCGCATGAGCAACAACGATTGCCTGTACCTGGATCGTAAGAGCCGTCTGTGCACTATTTATGAAAAGCGCCCGGATACTTGCCGCAACCACCCGAAGATCGGGCCGCGACCTGGGTATTGCGCTTACAAGCCGAAAGAAGTGGCGCGCGAGACCAGCAGCAGCCGTCGGCCTCTCGAGAAATTCTGATCTGAATCTTCGCTGCTTGACCTGACCTCATCGCGAGCAGGCTCGCTCCCACAGTGATTGGTGTCGTGCACAAATTATGTGTTCACCATCAATACCCTGTGGGAGCGAGCCTGCTCGCGATGAGGCCGGTACAGACGCCACACAAATCGCAGACAAACAAAAACGCCCCCGGCCTTTCGACCGGGGGCGTTTTCATTCAGCCTGAACTAAGACTCAGTTCTTGGCTTTCTTGGCAGCGCGGGTACGCTCGCCTTCGTCCAGGATCTTCTTACGCAGGCGGATCGACTTAGGCGTAACTTCACACAGCTCGTCGTCCTGGATGAATTCCAGAGCCTGTTCCAGGGTGAAGCGAACAGGTGGAACCAGAGCGATGGTTTCGTCTTTACCCGAAGCACGCATGTTGTCGAGCTTCTTACCTTTGGTTGGGTTGACGCCCATGTCGTTATCACGGCTGTTCAGACCAACGATCTGACCGTTGTAGATTTCCTGACCGTGTTCAACGAACAGCTTGCCACGTGCCTGCAGGGTTTCCAGGGAGTAGGTCAGAGCCTTGCCGGTTTCTACCGATACCAGAACACCGTTCTGACGACCGGACATGTCGCCGGACTTCATGGTGTCGTAGCGATCGAAGATCGAGGTCAGGATGCCAGCACCGTTGGTCAGGGTCAGGAACTGGTTACGGAAACCGATCAGACCACGAGCAGGGATGTTGTATTCCAGACGCACACGGCCTTTGCCATCCGGCACCATGTTGGTCAGGTCGCCCTTACGCAGACCCATCTCTTCCATGACCTTGCCCTGGGATTCTTCAGGAGTGTCGATGGTGACGTTTTCAAACGGTTCCTGCTTCACGCCGTCAACCTGACGGATGATCACTTCAGGACGACCAACGCCCATTTCGAAGCCTTCGCGACGCATGGTTTCGATCAGTACCGAGAGGTGCAGCTCACCACGGCCGGAAACCTTGAACTTGTCAGCCGAGTCGCCTTCTTCAACGCGCAGTGCAACGTTGTACAGCAGCTCTTTGTCCAGACGTTCCTTGATGTTACGGGAAGTCACGAACTTGCCTTCTTTACCGCAGAATGGCGAGTCGTTTACCTGGAAGGTCATGGAAACGGTTGGCTCGTCAACGGTCAGAGGCTTCATCGCCTCGACGTTGTCCGGCTGGCACAGGGTGTCGGAGATGAACAGCGAGTCCATACCGCTCACGCACACGATGTCACCGGCAAACGCTTCTTCAACGTCGATACGGTGCAGACCGTGGTGACCCATCAGCTTCAGGATACGGCCGTTGCGTTTCTTGCCGTCGGCGCCGATGGCGACAACCGGAGTGTTCGGCTTGACGCTACCACGAGCGATACGGCCAACACCGATAACACCCAGGAAGCTGTTGTAGTCCAGTGCCGAGATTTGCATCTGGAACGGGCCTTCACGGTCAACTTTCGGCGCAGGTACGTTGTCGACGATCGACTGGTACAGCGGGGTCATGTCTTCAGCCATGTCGGTGTGGTCCAGACCGGCAATGCCGTTCAGGGCCGAGGCGTAGACGACTTTGAAGTCCAGCTGTTCTTCGGTGGCACCCAGGTTGTCGAACAGGTCGAAGATCTGGTCCAGAACCCAGTCCGGACGCGCGCCTGGACGGTCAACCTTGTTGATGCACACGATCGGACGCAGGCCGGCTTCAAAAGCCTTCTTGGTCACGAAACGGGTTTGCGGCATAGGGCCGTCTTGAGCGTCAACCAGCAGCAGAACGGAGTCAACCATCGACATTACGCGTTCAACTTCGCCGCCGAAGTCGGCGTGGCCCGGGGTGTCCACGATGTTGATGTGGTAGCCGTTCCAGTTGATGGCGGTGTTTTTCGCCAGAATGGTAATACCGCGCTCTTTTTCCTGGTCGTTGGAGTCCATCACGCGCTCGTCGTTGAGCTCGTTGCGCTCCAGAGTGCCGGATTGACGCAGGAGTTTGTCTACCAGGGTGGTTTTACCATGGTCAACGTGAGCAATGATGGCGATGTTGCGTAGATTTTCGATCACTTGTGTATCTCGATCAGAGGATTCGGTGTGCTGACAAGTCTTGGCAGCGATTAACAGTAGAGTCAGGCCTTGCCGTTACAGCTTGACGGCAGAGTCGGGGGGCCGATGACGCAGGCCACAGGCAAACAGCCCCGGGCTCTTAGCTCGGTCGATAAACGCGCACATTGGCATGCCCCTCACTGAGCAAATGGTGGGCATGCAGGCGACTCATCACGCCTTTGTCGCAATACAGCAGGTACTGGCGAGTAGGGTCCAGTTCCTTGAAACGAGCGTTCAATGCATAAAACGGCATCGTCTGTACCTCAATGCCATCGAGTTCCAGCGGCTCGTCCTCAGCGGCATCCGGGTGACGGATGTCGATGATGATCTGGCCCGCCAGTGCTTCGCTGACTTCTTCGATTTGCAAATCCTGGCCCAATTCGTCGATCACGCGATCGATCGGCACCAGTTTGGCGTTCTCGAGCGCACGCTCAAGGACAGCCATGTCGAATTCTTTCTCTTCATGCTCCACCCGGTGGCGCTTGGCAGCCGTCTTCGGGTTGACTGAAATGACCCCGCAATACTCCGGCATGTGCCGGGCGAAATCGGCGGTACCGATTTCGTTGGCCAGATCGATGATGTCCTGCTTGTGACTGGCGATCAGCGGGCGCAGCACCAGCTTCTCGGTCACGCAGTCGATCACGTTCAGATTCGGCAATGTCTGGCTCGACACCTGGGAGATCGCCTCCCCGGTCACCAGCGCTTCGATTTGCAGTCGATCGGCAATTTGGGTCGCAGCGCGCAACATCATACGCTTCAATACTACGCCCATATGACTGTTATCGACTTTACCGAGAATTTCTCCCAGTACTTCCTCGAACGGCACACTGACAAATAACACGCGTTGGGAGCTGCCGTACTTCTTCCAGATGAAGTGCGCGACTTCCATCACGCCCAGTTCGTGGGCCCTTCCGCCCAGATTGAAGAAGCAGAAGTGGGCCATCAGGCCGCGACGCATGATCTGGTAGGCCGCCACAGTGGAGTCGAAGCCGCCGGACATCAGCACAAGTGTCTGCTCCAGTGCACCCAGCGGATAACCGCCGATGCCGTTGTGCTGACTGTGGATCACGAACAACCGTTGGTCGCGAACTTCGATTCGGACTTCGATTTCAGGCTTTTTCAGGTCGATCCCGGCGGCACCGCACTGGCGGCGCAACTGGCTGCCGACGTATTTCTCAATATCTATCGAGCTGAATGGGTGCTTGCCGGCGCGTTTGCAACGCACCGAGAAAATCTTGCCGGCCAGCGCATCACCGTAGTGCTGCTTGCATTTTTCAACGATGTCGTCGAAATCACCCAGCGGGTACTCATCGATTTGCAGGAAGTGCGCGACGCCCGGCATGCAGCTCAGACGCTCGCCCATCTCCTTCAGAGCCTTGGGATCGCTGACGCGGGTTTCCAGCTCGAGGTTGTCCCACACGCCGTTCACCACCACGGCCGGATCCAGATCGCGGAGCACGGCACGGATGTTCTTGGCCAACTGGCGGATGAAACGCATCCGTACCGGGCGGCTCTTGATGGTGATCTCTGGGAAGACTTTTACGATTAATTTCATGGAAACAGCGCGCGCGAGGCCTGCCGAAAAAGGGGGGCGCGGATTATAGCGGAAATTGCTCAAGGTTTAACCAGTTAATGTGCAGAAGGTTTTGCACGCACCAAAACAGGTCATTTATTGATTTTAGCGCCACATTGTAGGGCGGGATTTTCTCCATTAATGCGCTTTACACCTTTATAAGCGTGATATTGGGGCAAAAAACCCATGGTGGGGCACTGGCATGCAATTTGCTCCCTTGTGAGGCAGGTTGCCTTGGCAGAGTATTCGCGCCGGCATCACCCACATTCTAAGGGCATCCACTACTAAGCCCGAAGCCACCCGGAGGACACTATGTCGAAGTCGGTTCAACTCATCAAAGATCATGACGTCAAGTGGATTGATCTGCGCTTCACGGACACCAAAGGCACCCAGCACCACGTGACCATGCCGGCTCGCGACGCGCTGGATGAAGACTTCTTCGAAGTCGGCAAGATGTTCGACGGTTCCTCCATCGCTGGCTGGAAAGGCATCGAAGCCTCCGACATGATCCTGCTGCCGGACGACAGCACTGCCGTACTGGACCCGTTCACCGAAGAGCCGACCCTGATCCTGGTCTGCGACATCATCGAACCTTCGAGCATGCAAGGCTACGATCGCGACCCACGTGCGATCGCCAAGCGCGCAGAGGAATACCTCAAATCCACCGCCATCGGCGACACTGTGTATGCCGGTCCGGAGCCAGAGTTCTTCATCTTCGACCAAGTGAAGTTCAAGTCCGACATCTCCGGTTCCATGTTCAAGATCTACTCTGAACAAGGCTCGTGGATGTCCGACCAGGACGTGGAAGGCGGCAACAAAGGCCACCGTCCAGGCGTCAAAGGCGGTTACTTCCCGGTTCCACCGTTCGACCACGACCACGAAATCCGTACCTCCATGTGCAACGCACTGGAAGAAATGGGCCTGACCGTCGAAGTTCACCACCACGAAGTGGCAACTGCCGGCCAGAACGAAATCGGCGTCAAGTTCAACACCCTGGTGAAGAAAGCCGACGAAACCCAAACCCTGAAGTACGTCGTGCACAACGTGGCCGATGCCTACGGCCGCACCGCTACCTTCATGCCTAAGCCTCTGTACGGCGACAACGGCTCGGGCATGCACGTGCACATGTCCATCTGGAAAGACGGCAAGAACACCTTCGCAGGTGAAGGCTATGCCGGTCTGTCCGATACCGCTCTGTACTTCATCGGCGGCATCATCAAACACGGTAAGGCCCTGAACGGCTTCACCAACCCGGCGACCAACTCCTACAAGCGTCTGGTTCCAGGCTTCGAAGCTCCAGTGATGCTGGCCTACTCGGCCCGTAACCGCTCCGCTTCGATCCGTATTCCTTACGTGTCGAGCCCGAAAGGCCGCCGTATCGAAGCACGCTTCCCGGATCCAGCTGCCAACCCGTACCTGTGCTTCGCAGCACTGATGATGGCTGGCCTGGACGGTATCCAGAACAAGATCCACCCTGGCGATGCAGCTGACAAAAACCTGTACGACCTGCCGCCTGAAGAGGCGAAAGAGATCCCACAAGTTTGCGGCAGCCTGAAAGAAGCCCTGGAAGAGCTGGACAAAGGTCGTGCGTTCCTGACCAAAGGCGGCGTGTTCTCCGATGACTTCATCGACGCTTACATCGCTCTGAAAAGCGAAGAAGAAATCAAGGTACGTACCTTCGTACACCCACTGGAATACGAGCTGTACTACAGCTGCTGATCCGGTAGCGCCTGCGCAAGCGGCGTGACAAAAAGAGGCCTCCTTCGGGAGGCCTTTTTTGTGCCCGCAATTAACGGGTGCCCCTTTGTAGGAGCCGGCTTGCCGGCGATGGCGCCCGTGAGAACGCCATCGCCGGCAAGCCGGCTCCTACAAGGGTTTTGTGGCGCTTGGGAAATCATGCCCAAATGTTTACAACTTGGGTCAATCACCAACCCTGACCTATGCTGCAACCCAACGCGTTCGTTTCTGGTCGATTTTATGGGTCGTGGTTTTCTGTTCATCCTGCTGTTGATCGCCCTGCCCGCCGCCGCGC
>NZ_AKJI01000042.1:0-33926 GCF_000282415.1 Pseudomonas sp. GM60 | reverse complement strand
TGTTTTGCCCGCAGGAAAGTGGCGAAAAAAAGGGCAGCCACATTGGCGGCCCTTGAAGGCACTGCATTGTCAGTGGAACTTTGGCAGAACGTATTCAGCAATCTCTTCAATAACCTCGGCAACCGGGCGTTCGCTACGTCGCACATGCAGGCCAACATGTTGTACCCCGGCTTCACGTAATGCCTGAAGCTCATCAATCAGTGCCAACCGCCCGCAAATGCCGCCGAAACGCACACGTCGCATCGGAGCGTGAGGATTGGCTGCCAGATCAAGGTGGACGAAGCTGATGTAAGGCTTATCCCCACCCACCTCGCGCCACAACCCGACCCGACGCCGATGTTCATCTGGCGTACCCGGGTAGGCGAGCCAGCCATCCATGTGCTCACCAATCCATGCGGGTGATTGCTGGCCAAGACCTGCCACCAATAATGGAGCCGCTTCATCTCGCTGCGGAAGCAAGTGCGCACCTTCAGGCAGGCGGCCTTCACCCTGGTCGCGCAACAACTCCACCGTGTCGCGAAAAATCTCTCCCCTCTGATCGTAATCGACCCCAAACAATGGATATTCCATAGGCCGGTCACCACTGGCCACGCCAAGCAGTAAACGCCCATCGCTCAACTCATCAACACTGTTTGCTGACTTCAAGGTGAGCCAAGGCTGACGCAATGGAAGTACAACCGCCGCCGTACCCAACATGATGTTGTCGGTGATTCCGGCCAGGTAACCAAGGTAGGAAAAGGTTTCGAAAACCTGTGCGGCATCGCCGAAATTCGGGTCGTAAACCGGTACATCGCGGACCCACAGAGCACGGAACCCAGCCTTGTCCGCCAGCCTCGCCATCGCTGCATGTTGCTTCAGATCCGGAACACCGAAAGGGCGATCTTCGGCAATTCGTCGGCGCTGGCCGTCGCTGGACCAATCGTTATCCAGTGGCAGCTCCAGCCCAATGGAAAAACCGTTCGAGCCGAGTAATCGTGTAAATCGTGGGTGCATGAAATGACTCCAAACAGGGAATGACATGCACCCAGTATCCACAGGCCTATCTGCAAGAAAAATGCATGAATCGGAATATCAATTTTGAACAAATCGCACGAGTCAGAAAAAACCAACCGTCGTTTTGGCCCTCAAGGACAACCGTTAGAGGAAATCGCACTAAAGTGACCGCACGGTTTTTGGTATGGTGCAGCTCGTTTTTTTAACGGACTGATTTCAAGCCTACGGATCGGCGCCCCTTTTTAGTTAAAGAGCAGCTGCAGAAATGCCCCAACCGATACCGATCAAGGACCACGAAAAAGAGACGCGCCTGGTCAACAAAAGACTGATGGCTTGCGCCTTGTTCGTCGTCGCTATCACCTGCGCACTGGTGGTGCGCATGTACGTACTGCAAGTCGTCGAGTTTGACTATCACTCGACCATCTCCGAAAACAATCGCGTCCACGTATTGCCGATCACCCCCACGCGCGGATTGATCTACGACCGCAACGGCGTGGTCCTCGCCGACAACCGCCCCAGCTTCAACCTGACCATCACCCGCGAACGCGCCGCTGACGTCAAAGAAGAACTGGATGAGGTGGTCAACCTCCTGCACCTGCCCGCTGAAGACCGGTCGTTGTTCGACAAGGCGATGAAGCAGGCGCGCCACCCCTTTGTACCCGTCACGCTGTTCTACGAACTCAGTGAAGAGCAAATCGCCGTACTCGCCGTCAACGAATTCCGCCTGCCCGGAATCGACGTTGAGCCGCAGTTCGTTCGCCATTACCCGATGGGCGCGCACTTCGCCCATTCCATCGGCTACGTCGGTCGAATCAACGAGAAAGAATCCAAGGCCCTGGACACTGTCGAGTACCGAGGCACCCAATCCATCGGCAAGACCGGGATTGAAAAGTTTTATGAATCGGAATTGCACGGCCACGTCGGTTACGAAGAAGTCGAAACCAACGCCCAGGGTCGCGTGCTGCGAGTGCTCAAACACACCGATCCGGTGCCTGGTAAAAACATCGTCCTGAGCCTCGACGTCAAACTTCAGGAAGCCGCCGAAGAAGCCTTGGGTGATCGTCGCGGTTCAGTGGTCGCGCTCGATCCATCGACCGGTGAAGTGCTGGCCATGGTCAGCAAGCCAAGCTTTGACCCGAACCTGTTCGTGACCGGGATCAGCTTCAAGGAGTACGCAGCACTGCATGACTCCATCGACCGGCCGCTATTTAACCGCGTACTGCGCGGTCTTTATGCGCCCGGGTCGACCATCAAGCCTGAAGTGGCGATTGCCGGCCTGGATGCGGGTGTCGTGACCCCGCAGACCCGCGTCTTCGACCCGGGTTATTACCAGCTTCCGGACTTCGATCACAAGTACCGTAACTGGAACCACAGCGGCGACGGTTGGGTGGACATGGACGCAGCGATCATGCGCTCCAACGACACCTACTTCTACGACCTGGCGCACAAGCTGGGCATCGATCGCCTGCACGACTACATGGCGATGTTCGGGCTTGGTGAGAAGGTCTCGCTGGATATGTTCGAAGAGTCTGCCGGCTTGATGCCGTCTCAGGCCTGGAAGCGTGCCACGCGCCGTCAGGCGTGGTTCCCCGGCGAAACGGTGATCCTCGGCATCGGCCAGGGTTACATGCAGGTCACGCCGCTGCAGCTCGCTCAAGCCACCGCACTGATCGCCAACAAAGGTGTCTGGAACCGTCCGCACCTGGCCAAGACCGTGGATGGTGTGACGCCAGTGGATGAGCATCCGATGCCAAACATCCTGTTGAAAGACCCGCGTGACTGGGAGCAGGTCAACCACGGCATGCAAATGGTCATGCACGACGCTCGCGGGATCGCCCGAGCGGCGGCCCAAGGTGCGCAATATCGCATCGCCGGGAAAAGTGGTACCGCGCAAGTGGTCGCGATCAAACAGGGTGAGCGCTACAACCGGGCGAAAACCCTGGAGCGGAACCGCGACAACGCCTTGTTTGTCGGCTTCGCACCGGCTGAGCACCCGAAGATTGTCATCTCGGTGATGATCGAAAACGGTGAGGCCGGCGGTCGCGTCGCCGGGCCTGTGGTGCGACAGATCATGGACGCCTGGTTACTCGATCAGGACGGCCACCTGAAACCGCAATACGCCACGCCGAGCAAACCGCCTGGCGATCCTCACGTTTAACCGATCAAGGCTTCACAGCACAGGCTCACGAATGCTGAGCATGTGCTGGAAGCTTTCGAGGAACACGGTTTCCGCCTGACTCATCTTCTGCTCGCGATTCCACAGCAGCTGAATATCAAAATCCACCACCCCATCCTCCGGCGGCAACCGCCACAGCAACCCTTGCTCGACATCCCTTTTCACCAAATGCGTCGGCAGGCAGCCAATCCCGTACCCTGCGCAAATCAATCGGTAAATCTCTTCGAAGCTCGTCGATGAAGCAACGATCTTGCCGGTAAAACCCTGCTGGTCGCGAAACAGCGTCAGTGGCGAAAGATTTCCGCCGAGCTGGTCGCTGGTGAAACTGACGAAATTTTCTGCGGCGAGCTGTTCCAGCGTCAGATTCTCTTGTCCGAACAGCCGATGACGCTGCCCGCAAAAGTACGCATAACGCTCTCGGAACAGCACCCGCTGTTCCAGCCGCGGCTGCGGTAAACGACACAGACCGACGCCAATGGTCGCGGTCTTTTGCAGCAACGAACTGATGATGTTCGAGCTGCCCATCACTTCGACTTCCAGCTCGATTTTCGGGTGGGTTTCATGGAAGTCCGCGAGGAACTCGTCGTAATGCCGCGCTTGCACGCCGCTGACGGTGAGGATGCGGATCTTGCCCACCACGTCATCGTGACGACTCTCCACCACGGTGCCCAATCGCGAAATATCGCCGTAGATATCCGTCGCAATGCGCAGGACTTCTTCCCCGGTTTCCGTCAGGTCAAACCGTCTCCCGCTACGGGCAATCAACACACATTCCAGTTGTTCTTCCAGCCGTTTCAACGCCTGGCTGACGGCTGACTGCGTGATGTGCAACCGCGCTGCGGCACGGCTCATGCTGCCTTCCTGGCCGATCACAAGGTAGGTGCGCAGCAGGTTCCAGTCGAGACGATCATTCAGAAAACGTCGGCCCACCCAGGGGTTAGTGGAAGTCATGACAATCCCATGTAGTAGCAGCGCTAATAGTAAAGATAAGAATATGAAAATTGACTAATCCTGGCATGGAAGCGATAAAGCCCACAAGCGCCACAGAGCGCAACCGTAAACAGCCTTCAGTACCTGCCCAAAACTATAAATACACAGGGTCCTTGCATGCACACCACCGCACAGCCGCGTCGAGCGGCGGCCGCTGCCTTCATTGGCACGACCATCGAGTTCTACGACTTTTACATTTACGCCACAGCGGCAGCGTTGGTGCTTGGGCAAGTGTTCTTTCCCAGCAGCGACCCGGTGATGAGTACCCTGGCGGCTTTTGGCAGTTTCGCCGTCGGCTTCATCGCCCGTCCCATGGCCGGCATGGTTTTCGGACATCTGGGCGATCGTCTGGGCCGCAAGAAAATGTTGCTGGTGACGATGGCGCTGATGGGCGTGGCAACTGCCGGCATCGGCCTGTTACCGAGCTACGCCAGCGCCGGTATCTGGGCACCGATCGGCCTGATCGTGCTGCGTTTGATCCAGGGCATTTCCGTCGGAGGCGAGTGGGGCGGGGCCGTGTTGATGGCCAGCGAACACGCGCCAGCCAAGCGCAAAACCTTCTACGCATCATTCGCCCAACTCGGCAGCCCGGCCGGTTTGTTACTGGCGTTGATTGCTTTTCGCCTGGTGACATCACTCGAACCCGAAGACTTCCTGGCCTGGGGCTGGCGTCTGCCGTTCCTCGCCAGTGGTGTGCTGATGATGGTCGGCCTGATGATCCGCTCCGGCGTTCATGAGTCGCCGGAGTTCGCCAAGGCGCGGGACAACAACGAGACCGCCAAATACCCGGTGAAAGACGTGATTCGCACGTGCTGGCGGCAGATCCTGTTCGCTGCCGCCGCAGTGACCATCGGCTCGGCCGGGTTCTTCTTCACCAACACCTTCATGATCACCTACGTCACCCAGTATCAGGGCATCGCACGCTCGACGATTCTCGATTGCCTGTTCCTGGTGACCGTCATTCAGTTGCTCTCGCAACCGCTCAGCGCACTGCTCGCCGAGCGCATCGGCGAAGGTCGTTTTCTCAAGCTCGTTGCGCTGCTGTGCATGGTCACGCCGTACCCGATGTTCTTGCTGGTGGGCACGCAAAACATCCTGTTGATGACCCTCGGCATCGCCCTCGCGGTAGTGATCCTTTCGGCGCTGTACGCGGTGATCGCCGGTTACATGACCCAGGCGTTCCCGGTGCACCTGCGCTACTCGGGCATTTCCATCGCTTACCAATTGAGCTGTGCACTGGCCGGCGGCACCACGCCGCTGATCGGCACGCTGCTGGCGAGCAAGTTTTCCGGACAATGGCTGCCGTTGGCGGTGTTCTTCACCTTGCTTTCGGCCCTGTCCCTGATCGGTGTTTGCGGGCTGGCCCGCCTGCGCGCCAACCCGGTCGTCACCCACGCTGCTAAAGAGGTGTATTCGTGAGTAAACCTGAACACATCGGCCCGGTTGAATGGAAGGCCCGTTGCGAACTGGCTGCGCTGTATCGGCTGGTCGCGCACTTTCGCATGACCGATTTGATCGACACCCACATCACCCTGCGGATTCCAGGGCCTGAGCATCACTTTCTGATCAACCGCTACGGGGTGATTTTCGACCGCATGCGCGCCTCGGATCTGGTGCGCATCGATCAGGACGGGCGCGTCGTCGACCCGCATTACGAAGGTCATCGGGTCAACGCCGCAGGGTTCGTCATTCATTCGGCGATCCACATGGCCCGTCCGGATCTGAATTGCGTGATCCATACCCACACCGCCGCCGGCATGGCCGTTGCGGCGCAGAAACAGGGCTTGCTGCCGATCAGTCAGCACGCCCTGAAGTTCTACGGAAAATTGGCGTATCACACCTATGAAGGCATCGCGTTGTCGCTGGATGAGCGCGAGCGGTTGATTGCTGATCTGGGGCCGCACCGGGCAATGATCCTGCGCAATCACGGTTTGCTGGTCGGCGGCTCCGGCGTGGCTCAGGCGTTTCAGGAGATCCACTTTCTGGAGCGGGCCTGTCAGGCGCAGGTGGCGGCGCTGGCCGGCGGTTCAGCGTTGCATTACCCGTCGCCGGAAGTGTGTGCACACACCGCCGAGCAGTTTGACCGCGATGAGCAGGACAACATCATCGACCTGGCCTGGGAGGCCGCACTGACCCTGATCGAATCCCAGCGTGAGTCCTATCTGTCATGAGCACCGTGGTTTTACTTTCCCGCGACACCTTGCTGCTCAAGCAACTGCAAGCCGCGTTCGCCCGCAGCGCACCGCAGCTCACCACCGTGCTGGCGGATGATCCGCTGGCCAAAAATGCGCAGATTGCCGCGTGCTGGTTCCCTTTACCGGGCAGCCTCGCCGCGTTACCGAATCTTCAGGTGATTCACTCGGTGGCAGCCGGCATCGATCACCTCGATCACGACCCGTCGTGCCCGGATCTGCCCGTGTGCCGGGTGGTCGATCCCGGCCACCGTCAGGGCATGACCGAATACGTACGCTGGGCGGTGATTCACTATCACCGTGGTTTCGATCAAGTGCTGTTGCAGCAACAGGAACAGCGCTGGGAGCGGCCGCTGCAACGGGCGGCGGGGCAATTCAAAGTGGGTGTGATGGGGCTGGGATCGCTGGGCAGCGCCATCGCTCAGGATCTGGCCGCTTCCGGTTATGACGTTCGTGGCTGGGCGCGCAGTGACAAGACGATAAACGGCGTCCAGACCTTCGCCGGTGCGGCAAACCTGAAACCGTTTCTCGAGGGTGTGGAGTTGCTGATCAACTTGTTACCGCTGACCAGCGAAACCCGCGGTATTCTTGGTCATTCAACTTTCGAACAATTGGCCAATGGCGCTGCGCTGGTGAATTGCGGTCGGGGCGGTCATCTCAATATCGACGACCTCGAATACGCCCTGAAACGAGGAAAACTGCGCGGCGCGCTGCTGGATGTTTTCGAGCAAGAACCACTGCCGGTTGATCACCGTCTCTGGACAATGCCCGGTGTGACGATCACACCGCATATGGCTTCGGCGGCCTCCCACGACTGCATTGCCGAACAAGTTGCGGAGAACTTCCGCCGTTTAAATGCCGGCGAACCTTTATTGAATAACGCGGACCGATTACTGGGTTACTGAATATAAAAACTCGCCCACTCAGTTGGGCGATACATAACAACAATCCCTCACTCTCAAACGATTTACTGCCAGTCAAAACAATTAAATAAACGAGTTCTGAAGAATTCCTGGAGTCAGTGATGAGCGATCTATCGTCCGCAGAAAAGTCCGGTGCCCCGCCGGAAGTTGCAATCAGCATGAAAAAAGTTGCCGTGGCCAGTGTCATCGGCACCACGGTGGAATGGTACGACCTGTTTGTGTTTGCCACCGCGTCGGCGCTGGTCTTCAACAAGGTGTTCTTCCCGGACTTCGTGCCGCTGATCGGCACATTGCTGGCATTCGGCACCTTCGCTTCGGCGTATCTGGCGCGGATTGTCGGTGCGGCGTTGTTCGGGCACTTCGGTGACCGCTTGGGTCGCAAGTCAATGTTGTTGATTTCGCTGTTGACCATGGGCGCCGCCACGTTCGCGATCGGCTTGTTACCCAATTACGCGGCCATCGGGATATGGGCGCCGATCCTGTTGTTATTGCTGAGGGTGATTCAAGGCCTGGCGCTGGGCGGTGAGTGGGGCGGGGCGGTGTTGATGGCGGTGGAACATGCGCCGGCCAACAAGCGCGGCCTGTACGGTTCCTGGGTGCAGATCGGCGTCCCGGCCGGGACCATGATTGCCAACCTGGCGTTCCTGGTGATTGCCGCGTGGCTGTCGCCTGAAGACCTGTTGGCCTGGGGCTGGCGCATTCCGTTTCTGGCCAGCGTGCTGCTGATCGCCGTGGGTTTGTACATCCGCCTGAACATTGCCGAAACGCCAGCCTTCAACAAGGTCAAGGAAGCGGAAGTGCAGGTGAAAATGCCGCTGGCCGAAGTCTTCCGCAAGTACTGGAAGCAAGTGGTGCTCGGCGGTATTGCGACGATGTCGACCGGCGCGTCGTTCAACATCATCGTCGCGTTCGGCCTGACGTACGGCACGCAGAATCTCGGTTTCAGTCGCAGCGTGATGCTGGGCGTGGTGCTGCTGTCCTGCGCCTGGTGCATCGTCATGCTGCCGGTGTTCGGCGCGTTGTCGGACCGATTCGGCCGCAAGCCGATCATTGTCGCCGGCATCGTTGCCGAGGCGTTGGTCGCGTTCCCGATGTTCTGGCTGATGGACACCAAGGAGCTGTCGCTGGTGATCTTCGGCTACTTGCTGTTGATGACCGCATTCGCCGCCAACTACGGGCCTATCGCGACCTTCCTGGCGGAGTTGTTCGGCACCCGCGTGCGTTATTCGGGACTGTCGATCAGCTACATGCTGTCCGGCCTGCTCGGCAGCGCCGCAACGCCCATCGTCACCACTGCGTTGCTTGCAGCGACCGGCAAAGGCTCGTCGGTGGCCTGGTACATGATCGGCGCGGCGCTGATTTCCTTGCTGGCGCTGTTGCTGCTGACCGAGACGTTCAAGCGCGACATCAGCGAAATCCCGGCGGCGGGTCCGGCTGCCGATCAACCCGTTCGCAAACCTTTCAAATCGGCTGCGGCCTGATTCATGGAGCTCAACAGCATGCGCAGAATTCAATCCGCTCCGGGTTTCATCGGCCCGGTCGGGCCTTACTCTCAAGCGGTGGTCAGCGGCCATCTGGTGTTCACCGCCGGGCAGATTCCGGCCCAAAGCACACTCGATGAGCAGCCCGCCGATTTCACCGAGCAAGTGCGGCAAACCTTGCACAATCTCGAGGCGATCCTGATTGAAGCCGGCTCGGGTTTCAGCCACGTGATCAAGGTCAACGCGTACCTCACCGATCCGGCGCAACTGGAGCCGTTCAACGCGGTGTATCGCGAGTTTCTCGGCCATGCGCCGCCGGCGCGAACCACGGTGTGCGTGGCGCTGTGGGGCGTGTCGCTGGAAATCGACTGTGTGGCCGAGGTGATTGCCAGGGAGCCGCAGCATGGATAAATCACAGTTGATCGAGCAGTTCAAAGCGGTGAGTTTTCCGACCCTAGGCCATTTTCTGGAGGCGGGTTTTGCCGACTCGCAACTGCGGGCGATGGTGCCCAATGTGAAACTGGTGGGCCGTGCGCTAACCCTGAAATTGGTGGGCGCCGATGCCATTGCCGTCAACCAGGCGTTGGCGCTGATAAAGCCGGGCGACGTGTTGGTGATCGACACCGGCGGCGACTGGCAACACGCACCGGTCGGCGCGGTGACCAGTTGTGCTGCGAGTTGTGCCGGGGCGGCGGGCATCGTGGTGGACGGCGCCGTGACTGATTTGCTGGAGCTGCGAGAGGGCGGATTGCCGGTCTTCGCTCGCGGCACCAGCCTGCTGACCACCAAGCTGCACGGTCGGGGCGACAGCCAGATCAACCAGCCGATTCACTGCGCAGGCGTCACCGTGCAGCCGGGTGATCTGGTGCTGGCGGACGACAACGGCGTGCTGTTTCTCGATTGGCACACCGCGGCCGGTGTCATCGAGCAGGCGTTGGCGTCCGATCATGCCGAACCGCGCTTGCTCGAACGTTTGCGCGCCGGTGAACCGGTCGCGCAGGTGTTGCGCGTCTAAGCCGTCAGGCAGCGTTGCAGGCTCTCGATGAATATCGTCTCGGCCCGGCTCATGCGCTGCTCGCGGTTCCACAGCAAATGAATGTCCACGTCGGCAATCCCTTCGTGGGGCGGCAGGCGCCAGAGCAATCCGGCGTCGACGTCCGCCGCCACCACGTGCTCGGGCAAACAGCCGATACCGAACCCGGCGATCACCAGTCGCCGCACTTCTTCCAGGCTCGGTGACGACGCCACGATGCGTCCGCTGAAGCCCTGCTGATCGCGAAAAATCGTCAGCGGCGAGAGCATGCCGCCGATCTGGTCGCTGGTGAAACTGACGAAATTCTCCCGCTGTAAATCCCCTTGGTCGACGTTCTGCTGGCCGAACATCGCATGATGCTTGCCGCAGAAAAACGCATAGCGCTGACGCAGGAACAACCGTTGCTCCAGGCGCGGTTGCGGACGGCGATTGAGGCTTAGCCCCAGCGTCGCGGTTTTTTCCTGAAGGGCGCTGACGATGTCGGAGCTGCGCATCACGTCCACCTCCAGATCGACCCGCGGGTGCTGCCGATGGAAGTCCGCGAGGAAGTCATCGAAGCGTTCCGAGTAGATCCGGCTGATGATCAAGAGGCGCACCTTGCCGATCACTTCGTCGGCCGGTTGCTCCAGCACGCTGCTGACCTGGGACATCTGCCCATAGATTTCCCCGGCCAGTGCGAAGATCTGCTCGCCGACTTCGGTCAGGGCAAAACGTGGCCCGCGACGGGCGATCAGTTGGCGGCCGAGTTGTTCTTCCAGGCGCTTCAATGCCTGGCTCACGGCGGGTTGCGTCAGGTGCAGGCGGGCGGCGGCGCGGCTGATGCTCAGCTCCTGGCCGATCACCCGAAAGGTGCGCAGCAGGTTCCAGTCCAGTCGGTCATTGAGCAGGCGTTGCACATCGCGTTCGACCATGTGGCTCTCGATTATAAGCTGTCGTAATACTGCGCATAATAAATAGAAAATTGACTAATCATAGCCTCGGGACGATAAATCACTCCCAGACAGGCGCCGTCAGAGTGCCTTGGATTTACTGCTTTTCTCCTGCCAAAAAAACAATCAATGGAGTCCGAACCATGAAGCCCCCAGCTTCTTCCCAGCCACGTCGTGCGGCAGCCGCAGCCTTCATCGGCACCATGATCGAGTGGTACGACTTTTACATTTACGCCACCGCCGCCGCGCTGGTGTTCGGCGCGCTGTTCTTCCCCTCCGACGACAAACTGTTCAGCACGATGGCCGCGTTCGGCACCTTCGCCGTGGGCTTCTTTGCGCGGCCGTTGGGCGGGATCATCTTCGGCCACATCGGCGACCGCATCGGGCGCAAGAAATCGTTGATCATCACCTTACTGATGATGGGCGTGGTCACGGTCTGCATCGGTTTGCTGCCGACTTATGCACAGATCGGCGCCGCAGCGCCGGTACTGCTGATTCTGCTGCGCATCGTCCAGGGCATTGCCGTGGGTGGCGAGTGGGGCGGGGCGGTCTTGATGGCCGGCGAGCATGCGCCGAAAGGTCGGCGCAATTTCTTCGCGTCCTTTGCGCAACTTGGCAGCCCGGCCGGTTTGATCCTGTCGCTGCTGGCATTCAGCGCAGTCACCCGTTTGCCGGAAGAAGACCTGATGAGCTGGGGCTGGCGCTTGCCGTTCCTCGCCAGTTCGTTGCTGCTGCTGGTGGGGCTGGCGATTCGACTGGGCGTGAACGAGTCACCGGAGTTCCTCGCCAGTCGCGAACTCGCCGCCAAGAGCACGCGTAAAGAGCAGGCGCCGGTCATGGAAGTCCTGCGCACCGCGTGGCGTCCGCTGTTGTTGTGCATCGGCGCCAACACCCTGGGGATTGCCGGGGTGTATTTCACCAACACCTTCATGATCGCCTACACCACCCAGCAACTGCAGTTGCCGCGCTCGCTGATCCTCGAGTGCCTGTTTGTGGTGGCGATCATTCAGTTCTGCATCCAGCCGCTGGCGGCGTGGCTCGCGGAAAAAATCGGCGCCACGCGTTTCCTGTGCCTGGTGTCGTTGTTGGCGATGGCTTCGCCGTACCCGATGTTCGTGCTGGTCAGCTCGGCCCAGGCACCGTTGATCATCCTTGGCATCGCGCTGGCGGTGGTGTGCATGGCGTCGTTCTACGCGGTGATCGCCGGGTACGTCAGTGGCATGTTCGAGACCCGCGTGCGCTACACGGCGATTTCGCTGGCGTATCAGATCTGTGGCGCTGTGGCCGGTGGTTTGACGCCGCTGATCGGCACGCTGCTGGCGCATAAATTCGCCGGTCAATGGTGGCCGATGGCGCTGTTCTACAGCCTGATTGCTGCCACATCGCTGGTCTGTGTGCTTTCCCTCGCCCGTCGCCATGCCAGCGCTGAACGCGTCGAACTGGCCAACGCCTGACACCGATCAATTACGCACAACCGAACCTGTAGGAGCCGGCTTGCCGGCGATGGCGTCCGAAAGATTAGTGCATGTCTTGAAGGACCCATCGCCGGCAAGCCGGCTCCTACAGGGATTTGAATTGTCTTGGAGAACCTCATGTTGAAGATTAATGGCGAACGCCTGTGGGCGAGTCTGATGGCGATGGCCGAAATCGGCGCCACCGCCCGTGGCGGCAGTTGCCGCCTGGCCTTGAGCGATGAGGACAAGGCCGGTCGCGAACTGTTTGCCCACTGGTGCCGCGAAGCCGGCATGACCCTGAGCGTGGACGCCATCGGCAACCTGTTCGCCCGCCGCGCCGGCACGGACCCGGACGCTGCGCCCGTGATGATGGGCAGCCATCTCGACACTCAGCCTGAAGGCGGACGTTTCGACGGCGTGTACGGCGTGCTCGCCGGCCTCGAAGTGGTGCGGTGCCTCAACGACCTCGGCATCCAGACCCGCAAGCCGCTGGAAGTGGCGGTGTGGACCAACGAAGAAGGCGCGCGCTTCACCCCGGCGATGTTTGGCTCGGCGGTGTTCACCGGCATCATGCAATTGGACGCGGCGCTGGCGGTGCGGGATGTCGATGGCATCAGCGTCGGTGATGAGCTGAAGCGTACCGGTTATGCCGGCGAGCGTCCGTTGGGCGGCGCAGTGGATGCGTATTTTGAAGCCCACATCGAACAAGGCCCGATCCTTGAAGACAACGCCAAGAGCATCGGCGTGGTCAGCGGCGGCCAGGCGATTCGCTGGCTCGACGTGCGGGTCGAAGGCATGGCGGCTCACGCCGGCACCACGCCGATGCCCCTGCGCAAGGATGCGCTGTACGGCGTGGCGCGGATGATTCAGGCGATTGAAAGTCTGGCCACCGATTTTGCCCCGGAGGGCCTGACCACCGTCGGTGAGTTGAGCATCAACAAGTCGTCGCGCAACACCATTCCGGGGTTGGTGAATTTTACCGTCGACCTGCGTCATCACCGCGACGACGCCATCGACGCGATGGAGCAGCAAGTGCGCGCGCGGCTGCAGGCGATTGCCGACGGTCGCGGCCTGAACCTGACGATCACCCCGCACTGGATCAGCCCGGCGACACCGTTCGACGCGGACTGCGTGGCGGCGGTGCAACACGCTGTGGATGCCCTGGGCTACGCTCAGCAATCGATTGTCAGCGGTGCCGGGCATGACGCGATTCACCTGGCGCGGTTCTGCCCGACGGCGATGGTGTTCATCCCGTGCGTCGGCGGCTTGAGTCATAACGAAGCCGAAGACGTGCTGCCGGAAGACGTGCGGCAAGGCACCGACGTGCTGCTCAACGCCGTGCTGTCCCGCGCCGGTAAAGCTGAATAAACGCCAAACCCCTGTGGGAGCGAGCCTGCTCGCGATGAGGGCGTGTCAGTCGAAGCCAATGTTGTTTGACACACCGCCTTCGCGAGCAGGCTCGCTCCCACAATTGAACGTGCCCGGTTTGAAGATTTACGTTATCTGACAGGTATCAATCCCATGCGCAGTTTTTTCCATCCCGAACAATTGCTTCACCATCCACGCAGCTATTACTCCCGCGGACAGATGCGCACGCCGCAGGAAGTGCCGGAGCGTGCGCAGCGACTGGTGCAGGCGTCTCGCTCGCTGGGTTTCAAAGTCGAGCAGCCGGTGGATGCCGGACTTGATCCGCTGCTGGCGGTGCACGGTGCGCCGTACCTGGCATTTCTCCAGGAAGCGCATCAGCGCTGGAAGGAAATCCCGGAAGATTGGGGCGACGAAGTGATGTCGAACATCTTCGTCCGTGAGCCAAACGCTCTGCGCGGAATCCTGGCTCAGGCCGCACGTTATCTCGCGGATGGCAGTTGCCCGGTGGGTGAACAGACCTGGCGTTCGGCCTATTGGTCGGCGCAAAGCGCAGTGGCCGGGGCGCAGGCGTTGCTTGATGGCGAGCCGGCGGCTTACGCGTTGTGCCGTCCACCGGGGCATCACGCCCGGGCCGAAGCGGCCGGTGGCTTTTGTTATGTGAACAACGCGGCGGTGGCGGCGCAGGTGTTGCGCGGCGGGTTTGAACGCGTTGCGGTGCTCGACACCGACATGCACCATGGTCAGGGGATTCAGGAGATTTTCTATGATCGCGATGACGTGCTGTACGTCTCGGTGCATGGCGATCCGACCAACTTCTATCCGGGGGTTGCCGGGTTTGCGGATGAGCGCGGTGCCGGGGCGGGCGAGGGGTACAACCTGAACTTGCCGATGGCCCACGGTTCGAGTGAGGCGGACTTCCTTGGGCAATTGGAGGTGGCGCTGGCGGCGGTGAAGGATTTCGCTGCCGAGGTGTTGGTGCTGTCCCTGGGTTTCGACATTTTCGAGCTGGACCCGCAGAGCAAAGTGGCGGTGACGCGGGAAGGGTTTGCGCGGCTGGGTGAGCGGATTCGCAGCCTTGGGTTGCCGTGCCTGATTGTGCAGGAGGGTGGGTATCACCTGGAGAGTCTTGAGGACAATGCGCGGGCGTTTTTTGTCGGGCCCGAGGTGTGGCGGATCTGATTCTTTGTGGACTGGGAGGCCGCCATCGCTGGCAAGCCAGCTCCTACAATGGATTGGTGTGAACGCTAAATTGTGGTTAACGCCGAACCTGTAGGAGCTGGCTTGCCGGCGATGAACGATGACGCGGTTGGCTTGAAAGAACACAAGCGCTGTAAGGCACTTGCCATCGCCCTGACGTTAACGTAAAGATTGCGGCAGGGCGCTGAACTTAAAAAAGCGCAGGGCGGACCGATTCGGAGCGCTTGATGACGCTAATAAAAACAACTTCCCCCAAGCTGCACCATGAAGCCCGGCTGGCCCGGGAAAAACTCCATCTTGAGGGTGAAGTCCCCGATGGCGTGTTGCGGGCGGAAATCGATGCATCGTGGCGACGCAGCCTCAGCCATGGCGTGCATTTCAACAGCAAACATGAACTGGCGCTGGAGTCGAGCGCGAGTCTCGACGTGCTGCTGGCGAACAATCGCCTGCTGATCGACGCGGCATTGCCGGCGATCGATTACCTGGCCGACCGCCAGGGCAAGGAAGGCCTGATCATTCTCGCCAATTCCGACGCGACCATCCTCGCGGTCGAAGGCCGCGCCGATCGCCTCAAGGGCAGCGGCCTGCAGGACATCACCCTTGGCGCCTGCTGGAGCGAAGCCGCTCGCGGCACCAACGCGCTGGGCACCGCGCTGGTGGAAGCCCGGCCGACGATGATCGATTGCGGCGAGCATTACCTCGATCGCCTGACCGATTTCTCCTGCACCTCAGTGCCGATTTATTGCCCGCAAGGCGACATCCTCGGCGTCCTCGACCTGACCCGCGAAGGCCCGCTCGGCCGCGTTCACGACAGCACCGCGCTGTTGGCCATGGCGGTCAGCCAGATTGAAAGCCGGGTGTTCAACGCCAGTTTCCCTGACCAGATCGTGCTGGCGTTCCACAGCCGCCGGCAGTACCTCGAATCCCCTTGGCAGGGCTTGCTGGCGGTAAGCCTTGGCGGGCAGATTCTTGCGGTCAGCGCCCAGGCGTGTCAGTTGCTCCATGCCGAACGCTCGGCGCTGGTCGGTCGCCGTTGCGAAGAGTTTCTCGGCGTCGACGGCTTGCAACTGTTGTCGCGTTTGCATCAGGGCGGCGTCGGCAGTTTACAGACCGCCAAAGGCGAATTTTTCTATAAAACCCTGCGCGCACCGCAGCGCTCGATCAACGTCAGCACGCCGCCGCGCAGCCCGGCGAAAACCGCCAAACCTCAACCGGATCTCGACGCCCTGGCCGGCAGCAACGTCCGTTATGCCCGCGCCTTACGCATGGCCCGTCAGGGGCTGGCCAACGAGTTGCCGGTGTTGCTGCTCGGCGAAACAGGCACCGGCAAGGAAATGATCGCGCGCGCCTTGCACATGGCCGGCAGCCGCTGCGACAAGCCCTTTGTCGCGGTGAACTGTGCGGCGATTCCCGAAGGCCTGATCGAGTCGGAACTGTTCGGTTACCGCGAAGGCGCGTTCACCGGTTCCCGTCGCGGCGGCATGATCGGGCGTCTGCAACAGGCCCATGGCGGCACGTTGTTTCTTGACGAAATCGGCGACATGCCGCTGGCCTTGCAGGCGCGTCTGCTGCGCGTATTGCAGGACCGTAAGGTCGCGCCTTTGGGCGCCGGTGAAGAACAGGACATCGACGTCGCCCTGATCTGCGCGACCCACCGCGACCTCAAGCGCCTGGTCGAAGAAAAACACTTCCGTGAAGACCTGTTCTATCGGGTCAACGGCATCAGCGTGATGTTGCCGGCCCTGCGCGAACGCGACGATTTCAACGCGCTGGTCGGTCGTCTGCTGGCCAGGCTAGATGCACCGGCCATGCTCCTGCATGACGACTTGAACCGCTTGCTCGCGGGTTACCACTGGCCGGGCAACATCCGCCAACTGGAAATGGTCTTGCGCACGGCGCTGGCCATGCGCGAACCGGGGGACACCGTCCTCACTCTCGATCATTTGCCCGACAGCATGCTCGACGAACTGAACGCCAGCGAGCGGCCGGCGTCCGGGAGCATTCGCGAAAACGAACTGGAGCTGATTCGCCAGTCCCTGGACAGCCATCAGGGCAACGTCTCGGCCGCTGCCGATGCCTTGGGCATCAGCCGCGCAACCTTGTACCGCAAGCTCAAACAGTTGCGTTCGTGATGCAGCGCCTGATCGTTCGGCTGATCGACAGCCAGAATCCCGAAGCCCTGCAAGCGGCGTTGCGCTGGCTCTACAGCTTTGTGCGCCCGCATCGTCTGGCGATTGCCGGACTGCTCGGTTTATCGGTCTGCGCCTCGTCGCTGGTGCTGGTGCAACCCTGGCTGACCAAGCTGCTGATCGACGATGGCTTGCTGGCCCGCAACTTCCCCATGCTGGTACTGATCGCCGGGTTGATGATCGTCGCCGGGCTGCTCGGCACGGCGCTCTCGGGGATCAATCGTTACCTGCACACGCGGCTGTCCGGGCGGATTCTGTTCTCGCTGCGCGACGACCTTTATCGGCATTTGCAAACCCTGTCACCGAGCTTCTACGGGCAACGGCGCATCGGCGACCTGATGTCGCGCCTCGATGGCGATGTCGCGGAGATCCAGCGCTTCGCCGTGGATTCGCTGTTCTCGGCAGTGTCGAGCGTGATCGGCCTGGTGGTCGCCGTGGCGATGTTGCTGACGTTGTCGTGGAAGTTGTCGCTGCTGGCGCTGGTGCTGATTCCCCTCGACGTGCTCTGGCTGCGCTGGATGCGGCGTAAGGTCGAGCGCGATGTGCGCCAGTTGCGCGAGCGTTCGGCGGACATGTCGTCGTTCATGGTCGAGACCCTGCCGGTGATGAAATTCATTCAGTCGGCCGGTCAGCAGCAACGTGAGTCGCGGCGTCTGGAGGCGTTGGGGCAGGGCTACATGAGTCAACTGCTGCGCCTGCAAGTCACCGAGTTTTTCACCCAGGCGGTGCCGGGCACGCTGACCTCGCTGTCCCGTGCCTGTGCGTTTTTGATTGGCGGTTATTGGGTGGTGCAAGGTACCTGGCAACTGGGGGCGCTGATCGCGTTTTCCACCTATCTGGGGATGGCGGTCGGGCCGGTTCAAAGTCTGCTTGGGCTCTACGTGGCGATTCAGCGGATGACGGTCAGTCTCGGGCGCGTCATGGAATTGCGCGGTGAAGAACCGACCGTGCTGACCCCCGTTGAACCCCGGCCAATGCCGACCTCCGGCGAACTGCGTTTCGACGACGTGCACTTCAGCCATCCCGGTCGGCCGAGCACCTTGCGCGGCATTGAAGCGCGGATTCCCTACGGTTTGAAAGTCGCCCTGAGCGGCGGCTCCGGCGTCGGCAAATCGACGCTGATCGATTTGCTGCAACGGCATCACGATCCACAGTCCGGGCGGGTGCTGCTCGGCGAGGTCGACCTGCGGGAACTGGACCTGTTCCAGTTGCGCCGGCGGATTGCCGTGGTCAGTCAGGACATCGTGCTGTTTCGCGGCAGCCTCGCCGATAACCTGGCCTACGCGGTGCCCGACGCCAGCCGCGAAGCAATCGCCGACGTAGCGCGGCTGGCGCAACTCGACAGCCTGATCGCCTCATTGCCCGAAGGCCTCGACAGTCCGTTGGGCGAACGCGGGCAGCAGTTGTCCGGCGGGCAGAAACAGCGCATCGCCATCGCCCGGGCACTGTTGCAGGACCCGTTGATTCTGGTGCTCGACGAAGCCACTTCGGCGGTGGATGAAGCCACCGAGCGCGAAGTGATCGAGGCCATCGACCGACTGTTTGCCGGACGCACGCGCATCCTCATCAGTCATCGTCCCTCAACGTTGGCCGATGCCGACCTGCGCTTCGAATTGCTCGACGGCGTGCTCACGTCGAAAACGGTGCAGCATGAAGTCTGAACTGCGAATCGGTGTGGTGGACAGCGGCCATTCGGCGGCGCAGCGGGTGCAGGTGATCGCCGGGCGACGGTTCTCGTTGCTGGCGGACGGCCTGGCCGAAAGTGACTTGCGCGACGACCCGCTCGGCCACGGCAGCGCGGTGATCGAAGCCATTAGTCATCGGGCCCCTTCGGCGGTGTTCTGCGTGGCTCAGGTGTTCGACCAGCGTGGCGTCACCAGCGCCCTGCAGATTGCCACGGCGATTGACTGGCTGGTGGCGCAGGACGTACGGCTGATCAACCTGAGCCTCGGTTTGCGCCAGGACCGCAGTCTATTGCGCGAAGCCTGCGCGGCAGCAGTAGCGCAGGGCATTCTGCTGTGTGCGTCGAGCCCGGCGCAGGGCGAGGGCGTGTTCCCGGCGAATTATCCACAGGTGCTGCGGGTGACCGGCGATGCACGTTGCGCCGAACAGGAATGGTCTTGGCTCAACAGCGCTCAGGCGGATTTCGCGGCGTGCGTGCACGGGACGTACCCGGGGCAGTCCGGTGCCAGTCTGGGCTGCGCGGCGTTGAGCGGGCACATTGCCGGTTTCCTGGTTTCACAGCCCGAGGCGAGCAACGAACAGATCATCGACTGGCTGCGCAAGAATGCCCGTTATCGCGGTCCTGAACGGCGCTTCGGAGCATGATCCTGATTCTGGGCGCGGGGCCAGCGGGGGCGGCGGTTGCCTTGGGCTTGCGGCGGCTCGGTTACCCCGTGACGCTGGTCAGCGAGTGGCGCCGGTTTGCGGCGCTGGAAGGCGTTTCGCTGCGGGTGCTGGAGGCCTTGCGCGGTGCCGGTCTGCATCAGGCGCTGGCGGATGCGGCGTTGCCGTCGCAGCGGCAGGTGTCGTGGAACGGTCAGCAGCATGCGCAAAACATCGAATTCCTGCTGGACCGCCCGAGCTTTGATCGAGGACTGCGTGAGGACCTGCGCCTGGCGGGCGTTGAGCTGATTGAAGGTCGGGTGCTGAGCGTTCAAACCTCGGCGGAGGGACATCGGGTCGAGATTGAAGGGCGTGAGGCGTTGCTCGCGGACTTCCTCGTCGAGGCGCGCGGACGCCAGGCACCCGCACTCGGCAAGGGGCTGCGCGGGCCGGAGACGGTCAGCCTGCTCAATCGCTGGCAAGGCGTACCCGGCAACACCGCCAGTGCCGTGGAAAGCCTTTCGGACGGCTGGGCGTGGATGGCGCGGCGGGCGGACGGTCAGTGTTATTGGCAATGGACGGTGGACGTGGCCAGTGCCGAGCTGCCGGGCAAGGCGCAGTTGCTTGATTACTGTCGCCAGCAGCGCCAGGGTTCCTCGTTGGCGCGTGAGTTTTTTGGTGTCGAACATGAGGTCGATCTACAGCTGCACGCCCGCAGCAGCACCGCGATTTTGAGCCCGCAGGTGTGCGGCGAAAACTGGATTCGGGTTGGCGATGCGGCGATGGCGGTGGACCCGTTGTCGGGCAATGGAATCTTTCAGTCCTTATCCTCGGCGTTGCAGGCGCCGACGGTGATCAACACGTTGTTGCGAAAACCTGAGCGGGCGGCGTTGGCACAGCGTTTTCATCAGCAACGGGTGGAGCAGTTGTTTTTGCGTTTTGCGCGGATCGGGCGGGACTTTTATGCCGATGAGCAGCGTTGGCTGGATCAACCATTCTGGCAGGCGCGGCGGCAGTGGCCGGATGCCGAGGTGGCGCATGCCGAGGCGGATTTTGCCGCGCTGCGGATCGAGCGGGCGCCGGTGTTGAAGGATGGGTTTGTGGATGAGGCCGAGGTGGTGATCACAGCGGATCAGCCATTGGGGATCTGGCATGTGCAGGGGGTTGAGTTGGCGCCGCTGGTGCGCAGGTTGCGGACCGAACCGGCCGGGCAGGCGTTGGCGGGGTTGACGGTGGAGCAGGGGAGGATGGTTCGCAGTTGGTTGTTGGGGCAGGGGTTCAAGCCCTGATATTTGTAGCGATTGGTCTGGCCTCTTCGCGGGCAAGCCTCGCTCCTACAGGTTTTCGTGCCCTTGTAGGAGCGAGGCTTGCCCGCGAAGGCGGCCTAAAGAACGCTGAAAATCAAAGCTTGATCAACACCGACTTCAACTCGGTGTAATGCTCGATCGCCGCATACCCCATCTCCCGCCCGACCCCCGACATCTTGTACCCGCCAAACGGCAGCGCCGGGTCCAGAGCGCTGTGGCAATTGACCCACACCGAACCGGATTTGATCCGTGGAATCATCCGGTGCACCGCCGCCAGATCATTCGACCAGATGCTCGCGCCAAGCCCGTAGGGACTGTCGTTGGCCATGCGCAACGCATCGGCTTCATCATCAAATGGAATGGCCACCAGCACCGGCCCGAAGATCTCTTCCTGCACCAGCGAGTGCTTCTGGTCGACATCAACGATCACCGTCGGTTTGACGAAGAATCCCGGCCCGAATTGCTCACCGCCGCAGGCAATCGTCGCACCGCTTTCCCGACCTTTTTCGATGTACCCGTAAACCCGTTCCTGCTGCCGCGCCGAAATCAGCGGCCCCATCTCGACACTCGGGTCCAGCCCGTTGCCGAGCTTCATGGCGTTGGCAATGTCGGCGATGTCCGCCACCACATTGTCGAAATGCTTGCGCTGCACATACAGCCTCGAACCGGCACAGCAGACCTGGCCCTGGTTGAAGAAAATCGCACTGGCAGCGCCTGCGGCAGCGGACTTCAGGTCGGCGTCGGCCATGACGATGGTCGGCGATTTGCCGCCCAGTTCCAGGGTGACGCGGGTCATGGAATCCATGGCGATCTTGCCGATCTGCTTGCCGACGGCGGTGGAGCCGGTGAAGGTCAGCTTGTCCACCAGCGGGTTGTGGGTCAGCGCCGAACCGGCGGTGATGCCGGTGCCGGTGACCACGTTGAACACGCCTTCGGGATAACCCGCTTCCAGCACCAGCTCAGCAAGTTTCAAGGCAGTCAGCGGGGTTTCATCGGCGGGTTTGAGCACCACGGTGCAACCGGTGGCCAGTGCCGGGCCGAGTTTCCAGCAGGCCAGCAGCAGCGGGAAGTTCCAGGCGACGATGGCGCCGACCACGCCCACCGCTTCGCGACGAATGAAACTGTGGAACTGATCGTTTGGCATCAGCGGCAACGACACTTCCACGCTGGAGCCTTCGATCTTGGTCGCCCAACCGGCCATGTAGCGCAGGAAGTCGATGGACAGTTGCACGTCCATCACCTGAGCCACCGCCGCGCTCTTGCCGTTGTTCAGGCATTCCAGCTGCGCCAGCAGTTCGGCGTCGCGTTCCATCAGGTCGGCAAGTTTCCACAGCAAATTCTGCCGCTCGCGGGGGCGGGTGCGGGTCCAGGTGGAATCATCGAACGCCTGACGCGCCGCGAGCACCGCACGGTCAACGTCTTCGGGCGTGGCCCGCGGCACCACGCACAGCACTTCGCCGGTGGCCGGGTTGTGCAGTGGCATGGTCTGGCCGTCGGCAGCCTCGACCCAGTCGCCGCCGATAAGCATGCGCGGGGCGCGCTGGATGAACGCCGAGGTGGCGGGAAGCAGGTAGGGGAGCGTCATGGCGAGGCCTCTTGTTGTTCGTGAGAACGAGGCTTTCGCAATGGCTGTGCCAATTGTCTGGAAGGGCCGGATAGCCCTTTGGCGGCGGGCGCGGGATGAAATTCGGGGCCGTCGGGTTCCGCTGTGTTGTCGCAAATCGCGACGGCGGCTGAGATTCAAGAGACGGTTTTTTCAGCTCTGGCCAACGATGCGGCCTGAGCTGATTCGGGCACTCCGCCCCTGTTGTCGGAATCAGGCCGTCACGTCGATCTTATTGCGCTCGGCCAGCATCTGCGCTTCTGTTGCTTGCGTCATCCGCTCGCCTTTACTCCACAACTGCGAAGAGAAGAAGCCGTTCAGGGTCTCAGCGTTTGGCACCGAGCCTTTCTTCAAGAACAGGGCGCCCAGATCGATGGTGCTGGCGAAGTTTTCCTTGTTCAGGTTGTACCCGCCCACGTAGCTGCCACCCCAAACGGAGTCTGCGGCCACCAGGTCGATGGAGGCGTCGCGGTAACTGCTCGCTGCCGATTTCAGCGAACTGGAGGCATTCAGCAGATTGTTCAGCCGATTCATGTCGGAAGAACTGAGCTGGCCTGAACTGTTGAGGGCTTTGAGGCTTCCATCCGCTTGAATGGTGAAGCCAAATTTTTTGTCGGCGAGATCCGGATAGGCGTGGGCCAACGCGGACTGGAACTCTTCGAATGAGGATTTCAGCGATTGATGGGCGTTTTTGTGCCGCTCGGCAACCTGCGGGAAGTCAGGTGACTGGGTGCGGCCGATCCAGGTCTCGATCGACTCCATGGTCGGACTGGGTGCCGGGGCTTCATCGCTTGGGTGGTAAACCGCTGCCGGATTGATGTTGACCGCTGTTTTCTGCAGGTCTTCACTCAGCGTTTTCGCGGTCAGTGGTTGGCTGGACTGGCTGAGCTGAGCGGCCGATGGCTGGATCAAGGCAGCGTTTAAAGAAATTGCCATGTCGTCATTCCCTTAACGTTTGGTGTAGCAAGTTATCGGCGCAAAGCGCGATAACTTGAGCGCCGATGACCACCCGTCGAGACGACGAGCAACCGGGTTGCGCCCTTGAGCCCCCCACTTTTGGGGAATAGAATTTTCAGGCTCGGTGGTGAAATGACGGAGCATTTCCCCTGCTATACATCTGGCGTAAGGGAGGTTGCGATGTTCCTTTCAACCCTGGAAATTCAAAGCATCATCGAACACAGTTTTCTACCCGCCGTCTGCACCTGCAACATGGAAGCGGACCAGTCCATGACGATCCGGGTCTGTGACTGCATGACGGGCAAAGTGGACCTGATCGCCACCCACGTTCCGGTGTGGACACTGGACAGTCCCCATGCCATCGCCACGCTGGTGGCGGACATGCGCCAGGAAATCGAGGCGCACAAGAGCATTCATCCCACCTATTCCATCTGAACCGGCGACAAGCCGCACCGTTGAAGGCCGGTGCGGCTCGCGTCAGGCAATCAGGCTGCTATTTTCCGGGAAATCTCGTCGAATGTGTTGCCATCCACGGCGGCCAGCAGCTTTTTGTCGTCTTTCAGCGTTGCCAGAAAGGTCACTTCAGTTTCTTTTCCGGCCAGCATGAAACCGGCAATCGCGCCGATGGGCCCCAGCAGCATGGCCCCGGCGACGCCAAAGCCGATGGCGTCCTTGATGTTGTTGAGCGACTCTTCGTTGGCGACTTCCACGCTTTTGAACGAGGAGAGTGGCAGGGTGATGCCGGGCCACGGGTGAAGCGACGTTCTCAAGGTGAAAACGCCGTCTCTGTACTCTCCGTCACCCTGCAGAAAGTCCCCCGCCAGGACAGTGATGTTTGCCATTTCGTTATCCCCTGAACGGCAATTGGTGAACAACCATTTCGCCCCCGCACGGGCCTGTCGTCAATCGTCGTGCGATGAGCTGTCCCGGTTAAGGCATCTATGCTTGTCTCAGACTGCAACAACTGTCGCGATATTAGACGCACGCGCTCTCGATCAAGCATGGCCAATCGCATTCAACTTCACGCAAACGCTTGATAAAAAAGGTAATCGGCAAGCTGGCACGCTCCGTGTATTGCTCATCGCAGACGTTTCTCTTGCCTCCGTCTGCGGTGCGCCGCCGGCGGCAGAAACCATAAAAACGATAAGCCACAAAAATAAGAAAGCACCGTGCGAGGTTCGACGTTGATGAAGAGAAAACTCCGATCAGGCCTGAGCGTCAGTCTGCTGGCCGTGGCCGCGTGTGTGGCGCTGCATTCGCCTGACAGCCTGGCAGCCCGCGACGCCCAGACCATCCTCAAGGAAACCTGTCAGGGCTGTCACACCCCTGAAGCTGAAAACACCCTGAGCCGCATCAGCCACCAGCGCAAAACCCCGGAAGGCTGGCTGATGAGCATCGCCCGGATGCAGACCATGCATGGTTTGCAGATCAGCGATGACGACCGCCGTACCCTGGTCAAATACCTGGCCGACACCCAGGGCCTGGCGCCGAGCGAGACGGACGGCGTGCGTTACGCGCTGGAGCGTCGACTCAATACCGTCGAGAAGTTCGACGACCAGACCAGCCAGATGTGCGGTCGCTGCCACTCCGGTGCGCGGGTCGCCTTGCAACGGCGTCCGGCCCAGGAATGGGAGCGCCTGGTGAACTTCCACCTCGGCCAATGGCCGTCCCTCGAATACCAGGCATTGGCCCGTGACCGCGACTGGTTCGACATTGCCCGCAAAGACATGGTGCCGCTGTTGGCCAAGCGTTATCCGCTGGACAATCCTGCCTGGAAAAAATGGCTGAGCGCAGCACCCAAAGCCGAAGCGTTTGCCGGTGACTGGAGCTTCAGCGGCCACTTGCCGGGCAAAGGTGAACTGGCCGGGGTGATGAGCGTGACCGCCGCTGGCGACGACACCTTCAAGGTCAGCGTCAAAGGCCAATACGCCGACGGCACGCCGTTCAATGGCGACGGCAGCGCGATTCTCTACACCGGCTACGAATGGCGCGGCAACGTGACCATCGACGGCGTGACCATGCGCCAGGTGTTCGCCGCCCAAGGCAATGCGATGCAAGGCCGGATGTTCGAGGCCGAACACGATGAACGGGGTCTGGACTTCGTCGCCGCCAAGCAGGGCAGCAGTCGTTTGCTCGCTGTGCAGCCGGGTTACCTCAAGGCCGGCAGCGAGTCTGAAGTGACCCTGATCGGCAGCGGTCTCAGCGGTAAACCGAACTTCGGCAAAGGCGTGGAAGTGGTCGAAGTGCTGGAGCAAAGTCCGCAGCGTATGCGCGTCAAGCTCAAGGCTGCTGCCAATGCCCAACCGGGGCTGCGCAACGTCACCGTCGGCACGCTGAAAGGCCCGACCCTGTCGGTCTACAGCAAAATCGCTGAAGTCAAAGTCGTGCCCGAGTTCTCGGTGGCGCGGATCGGCGAGGGCGGTGGTTCGACGCCGAAAGTCCAGGGCCGTTTTGACGCCGAAGCCTGGGGCAAGGGCGCTGACGGCAAACCGTATCGCATCGGCGTGTTCCCGGCGCAATGGAAAGTCGAAGCCTTCGACGACCGCGCCAAGGAAGACGAAGACGTCAAGTTCGCCGGCACCATGCAGGCTGACAGCGGCGTGTTCACACCGGGCGATGCCGGGCCGAACCCGCAACGCAAAATGTCCACCAACAATGCCGGCAACCTCAAGGTGATCGCCGCCGTCGACGACGCAGGGAAATCCCTGACCGGCGAGGGCCACATGATCGTCACCGTGCAACGCTGGAACAATCCACCCATTCCATGAGTTGGCTGACCGTTAACTGTTTCAGACACTTTTTGGAATGACCGCAGGCCTCGTAAAAGAGGTCTGCACAGGAGGTTGCAATGGGCGCTATTTTGAATCTGGTCGAGCGGAATCTGCACGAAGTGCACGTCGACGCCGACCGCATGCTGTTCCACATCCCCAGCAGTTCGCTGTTCGCCAGTGATGAGCTGACGGGCACCATCATCGACACCTTGCGCGGTCCAGGCTGTTCGTCGGACGACCTGATCCAGCGCCTGGCCGCACGTTTCAACGGCGAAGAAATCACCGAGACCCTGCGCGAGCTGATCTCGCTGGAACTGGTCAGCGACGGCTCGCCGCTGACTCCGGACATCGGCACCAAACGGGTCGAGCGCACCGCGATCAATACCGTGGTGCTCAACGTCAACACCGGCTGCAACCTGAGCTGCACCTACTGCTACAAGGAAGACCTCGACAAGCCGTCGGCGGGCAAGAAAATGGACGTTGAAACGGCGATTGCGTCAGTGGAAATGCTGCTGCGCGAATCCCCGGACGAAGAGCGTTTCACCGTGGTGTTCTTCGGCGGCGAACCGTTGAGCAATCGCAAGCTGATCGAGTACATGGTCGATTACTGTGAGAAGCGTTTTCGCGAGGCCGGCAAGTTCGTCGAGTTCGTGATGACCACCAACGCCACGCTGCTCACCGAAGAAACCGTGGACTACCTCAACGCCCACCGTTTCGGGCTCTCCGTCAGTATCGACGGGCCGAAAACCGTGCACGACCGCAACCGCATCACCGTGGGCGGGCAGGGCACCTATGACGTGGTGCGGCGCAAGGCCGAGATGCTGCTGTCGCGCTACAACAGCCGTCCGGTTGGCGCGCGAGTGACGTTGACCACCGGCGTTACCGACGTCGAAACCATCTGGGATCACTTGTTCAACGAGCTGGGGTTTGCCGAAGTCGGTTTTGCTCCGGTGACTTCCGGCGACATCAGTAGCTTCAACCTCACCAGTGATGAACTGGTGCAGGTGTTCGCCAACATGAAGGCGCTCGGTCGGCGTTATCTGGAAGCGGCGCTGGAGCACCGCAACATCGGCTTCTCCAACCTTCACCAGTTGATCACCGACATCCACGAAGGCCACAAAAAAGCCCTGCCGTGCGGCGCGGGCCTGAAAATGCTGGCGGTGGATCACAAGGGTGAACTGAACCTGTGCCACCGTTTCACCGGCTCGTCCTTGCCGACCTTCGGCAACGTGCACAGCGGGGTGAAACAGGTGGAGTTGAACGACTTCCTGTCCCAGCGTCTCGACCGTACCAACACCGGCTGCGAAGACTGCCAGATCCGCAACCTCTGCTCCGGCGGCTGCTACCACGAGAGTTACGCCCGTTACGGCGACCCGACCCACCCGACCTATCACTACTGCGAACTGATGCGTGACTGGGTGGACTTCGGCATCGAGGTCTACACCCGGATCATGGCCAACAACCCTGCGTTTATCAGCAGCTACATCACTCCGCGCAAGGCTCACTGATATGAAACATCTCAAGGCAATCAATAACAAAGCGTTGAAACTCGATGAAGCCGCGGCCGAAAACCGTATCGAAGAAGTGGTGGCGATGAGCTCTGTCGCGGGCTGCGCCTCGACCACCGACCCGGGCTGGGAAATCGATGCGTTTGGCGGTGTGTCGTCGCTGTGCCAGCCGATGGAAGCCGACCTTTATGGCTGCTCCGACCCTTGCTGGTGGCCGGCCCAGGTGCCGGACATGATGAGCACCTACCCGGACTGGAACAAGGATGCCCAGGCGTCCAACGACAACTGGCGCAACCTTGGCACTGTCTTCCCTAAAGACAAGTGATCGGACAGACAAGAAGGATTCCAGCATGCCTAGCATCAAAGCCTGCGGCCTGGCCGCGTTTGCCGTCCTGAGCACCTGTTCGCTCACTGTTCTGGCCGATGAAAACACTGCTCTGCAAGACGGTCACGAGTACATGTTGACCACCAATTACCCGAACAACCTGCACGTGATCGACCTGGCCACGGACACGCTGTTCAAGACCTGCAAGATGCCCGATGCCTTTGGTCCGGGCACTGTTCAGCTGTCGCCGGACCGCAAGACCGCCTACGTGCTGAACAATCACTACGCGGATGTCTACGGCGTCGAACTGGACAGCTGCAAACAGGTGTTCCACGCCAGCATCACCCAGAAGCCGGGGGAGAAAGCGAGGTCGATGTTCGCCTTCACCCTCAGTCATGACGGCAAGGAGCTGTTCACCGTTGCCAACCCGACGTTGATGCTCAATGACCGCTATGAAGTTCAGCAGCCACGACTGGATGTCTACGCCACCAACGCCGGCATGGATGCCAAACCCGTGCGCAGTTTCCCGGCGCCACGGCAGCTGACCATCATGCAGAGTGGCGACGACGGCACGCTTTATGTCGCCGGGGCGGACGTCTACAAGGTCGATGTGAAAACCGGCAAGTTCGACGTGCTGATCCCCAGCCGTCACTGGAAACGGGCGAACTACAGCGCACCGGACGTGCTCTACGTGTGGAACCAGCAGACCTATCGCCATGACTTCTCGCTGCTCTACACCGCGGCAAAGTTCAAGGACAAGAAGCAGGATCCGTTGACCGCCGAGTACCTGTACGGGCTGTTCAGCATCGACCTGAAAACCGGCAAGACCGAAACCACCGACTTCGGCCCGCTGACGGAAATCTACTTCAGCGGCATGCGCTCGCCGAAGGACCCGAACCTGATGTTCGGCGTGCTCAATCGCCTGGCGAAGTACGACATCAAGGAAAAGAAAATGCTCCAGGCGGCAACGCTGGATCATTCCTACTACTGCATTTCCTTCAACAAGGACGGCAGCAAGATTTACCTGGCGGGGACGTTTAACGATGTGGCGATTTTTGATGCCGACAGCCTGAAACAGGTGGGCAGCATCAAGTTGCCGGGTGGGGATATGGCGATTACCACGGCGCAGATATTTGTTCGGTAATTGCGGCGTTTGATCTGACGCCATCGCCGGCAAGCCGGCTCCTACAGGGGGCAGGGGTGTTCACGCAATCGCGGTCACACTGAAAATCCCTGTAGGAGCCGGCTTGCCGGCGATGAGGCCAATGAAACCAATCGAGAACTTACTGCCCCGGCACCGGGCAACTCAAATCCCCCTCCTGGCACTTCAAGTAAGTTTTGAAAGCCTCCACCCGAGCCTTGGTCAGGTCCGTGATGCAATTGCTGTAAATCAACGGATAAACACTCCCACCCTCAACCCCGGACGCCGAAAACCTGCACTCGGCATCCCGGAACCCGATCCACGCCCGTTGCGCGCCAATCAACTGCTTCTTGCTCTCGGGGCTGTCCTTCAAGCGCGCGGTGATCTGCTGGTAAAGCGCATTCAACTCCTTGTCCGCCGCCTTGTTCTGCTGCGCCGCGCATTGATTCATCGTGGCCTGGTCGGTGGCGTTGTCGCAATCGACGGCATGGGCAACGGTGGTGAACAGCAACGGCGTCAGCGCCAGGAGCACGCGTGGGGACATGGGAAACTCGCTGTGACAGGAAAAGAAGAGGTGCAGTGTAGCGAAGCCTCATTCACTTGCGGTGTCAGCGCCTGAAGCCTTGAGCAATTGATCCGCGCAAGTCTCGATGTCTTCGCGCAGGTATAACTTCGCCAGCCAACGTTCGGGAATGGCCTGGACACCGTAGAAAGCCCCGGCCAACTGACCGACGATGGCGGCGGTGGTATCGGCGTCATCGCCCAGGTTGGCGGCATTCAGGATGGCGGCTTCGAAGCTGTCGGTGTGATGAAAACACCACAGCGCGGCTTCGAGGGAGGCCACGCAATAGCCGCTGCCACGGATAGCGCTTTCAGGTTTGTCGATATAGTCGCCTCGGGCGATGGCGGCGACTTTGGACTCCAGGAAGGTCGTTGCCGGCAAGCGAAGTAAATCCGCTTTGGCCGCGCCCTGTAACGCGTTACCTGTCAGCTCGGCGAACAACTGGCAGCACTCAACGGCTTCAGGCGCGGCGTGGGTCGTGCGGGAACTGTTTGTGGAAAACGCCCTGATCCGGTCGCGGTCGGGGAAGTAGTACAAAACCACCGGCACCAGCCGCATCAACGAACCGTTCCCTGCCGTATAGGGATCGGTTGAACCCGCGAAGGGGTCGCCGGTTTGCTGATACCGGGCCAAGGCCTCGCTCACGGTCATGCCGATGTCGAAGCATTCCCCGGTGGAACTGAGGTAACCCGATTGCCACCAATTCAGGTAGCGCCCCATCTGGTCGGCGGCATCGAAGCCGTTTTGGCTCAGCAGGCTTTCGGCCAGGCACAACGCCATTGAGGTGTCATCGGTCCATTGCCCGGGTTTCAGGTTGAATGGGCCGCCGCCCACCATGTCGGTCAGGGGCCTGAACGAGCCGCGTGGCTGAAACTCGACCGTGGTGCCGACGGCATCACCGCAGGCCAGGCCCAGCAGGGCGCCGCGATAACGTTCCGTGAGTGAGGGCTGCATGAATCTTCCTTGTCCGGTCAATGTCGTCCCTGCAAACGGTAGCAGCTCCCGCCCGATGACTCTTGTTCTCAGCGCCGAACTTTGGCCCGGATGTGCGGCCGAATATTTCAGGCAGGTTGATTGAGAGGCCCGATTGGTACAACTTTAGGGTTGGACTTGTGGTCACACAGGCCTACTGTTCAGTACAGGAGGTGACTTATGAACCCAGCATCAGATCGCATCGAAAGGAAGATCCTGCTTAAAGCCCCGCGCTCGCAGGTCTGGCGTGTACTGGCCCATGCCGAGGCGTTCGGGCAGTGGTTTGGCGTGGCATTGGAAGGCAAGCGTTTTGTCGCCGGCGAGTGGACTCAGGGGCAGGTCACGTACCCCGGTTATGAGCACGTTTTGTGGAATGTGCTGGTGGAGCGGGTCGAGCCGGAGCGGGTGTTTTCGTTTCGCTGGCACCCCTACGCGGTGCGCCCGGAAGTCGACTATTCCCAGGAACCCACCACGCTGGTGAAGTTCGAGCTGGAGGACCACCCTGAAGGTACGTTGCTCAAGGTCTCCGAGTCCGGTTTCGATCACATCCCCCAGACACGCCGCGAAAAGGCTTTCCGCATGGACAGCCGGGGCTGGGAGGAACAGTTGAACAACATTGAACAGTTTTTGGCTGAAACCGCCAAAGCCCGGGTGAGACAGGAAGAATGATCACCATGGCGCAGGCCCTGCCCGTCGTAGCTCCGCTGCAGGCCGCGAAACTCGCGGCTTGAGCGCTCGATACCTGAGGCGCCTAAGGGTTTTCGGAAGGGCTGGTATAGCGAATGTCTTACACGCGATGGTAGCTATGTCGTCTATTGCACATTGGATCCGATGCGTAATCTAGCCACATCAACTGAAGCACAGGAAGCGCTTCAGGATCACGGATGATCGACCATCAGCAAGGATTCGCTACCGACAGGGAGTCGACAATGGTCTTGGGAAAAACCCGCCTCTGGCGGGTTTTTTTTCGTCCGTAGAAAAGTGATTCAGCCATTACGTACATCTACTGTAGGAGCCGGCTTGCTGGCGATGGCGGTGGGTCAGTCAACAGATTTATCGCCTGAACGCACGCCATCGCCAGCAAGCCGGCTCCTACAGTTGATCTCCGTCGTACACAGAGTGTGAGCGAACCTGAACCCACATTGATTACCTACAAGCCGAGATTTGCTGCGGCCCGTTCAGTGATCAGCGTCCGCTGCTGCAACGATGGCGCCGTACGCCGATGAGCCTCTGCCAAAACACTCTGAGGCGCTGATTCCGGGCTACCGGATTCAAACGGCGGCGCTGGCGCGTACTCCAGCTGCAATTGCACCAATTGCGCCGTGTCCTTATCGAACAATTCAGCCGCCAGGGTCAGGGCAAAGTCGATCCCTGCGGTGATCCCGCCACCGGTCAGCAGATTGCCATCGCGCACCACCCGATCCTTCACCGGGATTGCACCCAACGGTCCAAGCAACTCGTGATACGCCCAGTGAGTCGTGGCGCGCTTACCCTTGAGCAAACCTGCTGCGCCGAGCACCAATGCGCCGGTGCACACCGAGGTGACATACCGCGCATTGGCCGCCTGCGCCTTGATGAACGCCAACGTCTGCTCATCCTCCATCAACGGCCCGACACCGCTGCCGCCGGGAACGCAGATCACATCCAGCGCCGGGCAATCATCGAAAGTGGTGGTGGGCTTGAGCACCAGGCCGGTGCTCGCGGTGACCGGCATCAGGTCTTTCCAGATCAAATGCACCTTTACGTCCGGCAGCGAGGCGAGTACGTCGTAAGGGCCGGTCAGGTCCAATTGCTGAACCTGCGGGAACAACAGAAAACCGATCTGCAACGTCATGGTGTTTTTCTCGTGAAGTGGGTGGACGGCTTCACTGTAGGCTCGTAGGATTTGGCGTATACGCCAATTACCACACGAATTACGCCAAGTATGCCCAAGTCTATTCATGTGCTCGCCTTCACCAACGTGCAACTGCTCGACGTCACCGGACCGCTGCAGGTATTCGCCTCGGCCAATGACATTGCCCGCCAGAAAGGCTTGCCGCCGCCTTACGCGCCGACGGTGATTGCCAGTGGCGGCGGGGCGGTGATGTCGTCGGCGGGCTTGGCGCTGGTGGCCGAACCGTTGCCCGGGCAGGGCAGCGACACATTGATCATTGCCGGCGGCTGGGGCGTTTATGCGGCGGCGGAGGATGAGGCGCTGGTGGCTTGGGTGCGTGAGCATGCGGCGGGGTGTCGGCGGGTGTCATCGGTGTGCACCGGGGCATTTTTGCTGGCGGCCAGCGGTTGGCTCGATGGCCGGCGGGTGGTCACTCACTGGACCCGTTGCGAGCAGTTGGCGCAAAAACACCCGCGCTTGCGTGTCGAACCCAATCCAATCTTTATCAACGACGGCCCGGTCTGGACCTCGGCCGGCGTCACTGCCGGCATCGACCTCGCGCTGGCCATGGTCGAAGAGGACCTCGGTCGCACCATGGCGCTGGAAGTGGCGCAGCAGTTGGTGGTGTTTTTGAAGCGTCCGGGCGGTCAATCACAATTCAGCGTGACCCTGTCGTTGCAAAAGGAAGGCAACCGTTTCGACGATCTTCACGCCTGGATCAGCGAAAACCTCACCATGGACCTGGGCGTTCCGACCCTCGCCTTGCAGGCTGGCATGAGCGAACGCAGCTTCGTCCGTCACTACCGCGCCGACACCGGCCAGACACCCGCGCGGGCTATCGAACTGATTCGGGTCGAGACGGCGCGGCGGTTACTCAGCGATACCGGCGTGCCGATCAAACGGGTCGCGGTGCAGTGCGGGTTTGGCAGCGAAGAGACGTTGCGGCGCAGCTTCCTGCGGGCGATGGGCGTGACGCCGCAAGCGTATCGGGAGCGGTTTTCGGTGAGTTCCGAGGCAGATCAGACTTCCGTTTCCATGACCTGATTGAAGTACTTCGCCCGATCCGGCGTAAACGTCACCACCATCCCGGTTCGCGAGCAGGTCAATGCCCGTTCTTCAGCCAGGTCAACGTCCAGGTCTTCCCCACGCAAACCTTGCCACTGGGCGAGGTACTTGAGGGATCCGTACTTTTCGAGTTTCTTCAGGCTGCGGCTGACGCCCCCTTTCCAGCCCAGCACCGGCAGTTCACCGGCCAGGCATTGTTGGGCCATTTCGGGAAAGCGTGCGGCGCGTTGGCGGCCGATTTCCCAGCATTTGATCAGGCCTTTGTCGGGGCCTTCCCACAGTTCATCGCGGTTCAGGCCGGATCGGAGTGGGGTGTCGATGCTGCGGTAGATGCGCTGGCTCATTCAGGTTCCTTGAATTCGGGTTTTGTTGGACAGCTCCGCTGTACCCGTTGAGGAGGGATGTTAGGTGGGGATGTAATGATCGGCAACAAACGATTTTCCGGGGGCTGTGCGGTTTTGTTTGGTGCTTGTAGGTGTGGGGCCTACAGGGCCTGGGTGTTTAAGCAGGCGGACCGCGTTAACGTTCGATCGCCAGCAAGCCGGCTCCTACAGTTGACCGCGTTTCACTGTAGGAGCCGGCTTTCCGGCGA
>NZ_AKJI01000041.1:0-59279 GCF_000282415.1 Pseudomonas sp. GM60 | reverse complement strand
AAAGGGGCAAGAGCGCTTGGTTACTTGGCGCTTTTCCAAGTGACTCGCTGTAAAAGCGAAACCATAGGCGGCCGTTACCGCAGGAATGGATATGTACACACAAAAACCCACGCCAGCCGTAAGGCCGCCATCGTCGGAACGCCGCCCGCAGCAAGCTGGCTCCTACAAGGGACCTCACACGGCCTTCAAACCCGTGAAATAAAAAAGCCGACATCGCTGTCGGCTTTTTTGTGGGTCACTGCTTCGGCGGTTCGGCCGGTTTCTGTGCCGGGTCATCGAACAGATTCAAGCGCTCGCGAAGCTCATGCGCCGGCAACGGTTCTTTATCCGCCGGCAGTGCGTTCGGATCGGCCGGCACTTCACCCGGGCCGCCCTGCCCTTGTGTCGGCTCCGAAGTCGGCTCCGCGCCTTGCGAACCTTCGATGGCACGCTGGGCTTTTTTGGTCAGCACGATGATGTCGATACGGCGGTTGACCGGGTTGAGCGGGTTCTCGCGATCGAACAATGCCGACGAGGCATAACCGACCACGCGTGCGATCTGCTGCTCCGGATAACTGCCCGCCACCAGCGCACGACGTGCAGCGTTGGCACGGTTGGCTGAAAGCTCCCAGTTGCCGAAATCACCCTGGCCACTGTACGGCTTGGCGTCGGTGTGGCCGCTGATGCTGATCTTGTTCGGCACCGCTTTGATGGTGTCGGCCATGGCCAGCAGGATGTCTTCGAAGTACGGTTTCAGGCGCGCACTGCCGGAGTCAAACATCGGGCGGTTTTCGGCGTCCACGATCTGGATGCGCAAACCGTCCGGCGTGATCTCGAACAGAATCTGGTCCTTGAATTTCTTCAGTTGCGGATTCTCTTCGACCTTGTTCTGCAGTTCTTGCAGCAACAGTTCGAGGCGTTCCTTCTCCACCATCTCGGCCATGCCTTCGACCTGTTCGGCGTCGACGGTCACCTTGTCCGGCTGTGGCTGGGATTTCACCTCGGGGTTGAGGGTGTTTTCCGGCGCCAGGGTCGGCGTGCCACCCAGATCGATGATGTAAGGCGTGCCACTTTCGGTAAAGCCGACCGGGTCCTTGAAGTAACCGGCGATGGCGAGCTTCTGTTCCGGTGTCGCAGTGGACAGCAGCCACAACACCAGGAAGAACGCCATCATCGCCGTCGCGAAGTCGGCGAAGGCGATTTTCCAGGCGCCCCCGTGATGCCCGCCGGCGATGCGCTTGACGCGCTTGATAATAATCGGCTGATTATTTTCCATAACTTAGCGACCGCGAACCGCTTGTTCCAGCTCAGCGAAGCTAGGACGGTGCGCCGGGTACAGAACCTTGCGTCCGAACTCTACCGCCAGCGATGGCGGCATGCCGGAAGCCGAAGCCACCAGCGAGGCCTTGATGGCTTCGTAGACGTTCAGCTCTTCCTTGGCATCGTGGGCCAGGGAGTGGGCCAGCGGACCGAAGAAACCGTACGCCGCGAGAATACCGAAGAAGGTACCGACCAGTGCCGCACCCACGTGCAGACCGATGGATTTCTGGTCGCCTTCGCCCAGAGACGCCATGGTCACCACGATACCCAATACCGCCGCGACGATACCGAAACCGGGCATGGCGTCGGCGATGCCGTTCACCGCGTGGGACGGGTGCTCGAGGTCTTCCTTGAGGTTGTAGAGTTCCATGTCGAACAGGCCTTCCAGCTCATGGGGAGCCATGTTGCCGGAGGACATGATGCGCAGGTAATCGCAGATGAACGCGGTCATGCGCTCGTCTTTGAGCACTGACGGGTACTTGGCGAAGATCGGGCTCGCGGCGGCATCTTCGATGTCGCCTTCGATGGCCATCATGCCTTCGCGGCGACTCTTGTTGAGGATCTCGTAGATCAGCCCCAACACTTCAAGATAGTAGCCGTGGTTGAAGCGCGATCCGAACATGCTCAAGGACTTCTTGAGCACGTGCAGGGTCATGTAACCGGGGTTGGCCTGGAGGAATGCACCAAGGGCCGCGCCACCGATGATCATCACCTCGAAGGGTTGAATCAGGGCGGCAATCTTGCCGTGGGAAAGCACGTATCCGCCGAGCACGCTCGCGAATACGACGATGATGCCGATTATTTTAGCCATAGGTAGGAGAGCACTTACTGAGTCGGGTTCAAGGTCATATTCGGAAGTTAAAAAATCTCTTCTTCTACTTATCGGCAAAACTGCGCCAGACTATAGCCAGTTCAGGCGAAAAGCCAATTTGGCCCACTTCGGGCATAGGTAATGCAGACGATGATCGCGTCCAACCATGGCTAACGAAACGAACGTACCAACTCCAAAACCAAACACTCTCCAAGGCTGGGTAAAGCTTCTGGACGGCGTGCACCTGCCCGTTCCGCAAGGCAGTCATGACCGGGTCTGCAAGGCCATCGGCGACAACCGCAGCTCGTTGCGCGATATCGCCGAGCTGATGCAGGACAGCCCCGCCCTGGCCTTGAGCGTGATTCGTGAAGCCAACCGGCACACCCACGGCAGCATGACCGAGCCTGCGGAAAACCTTGAGGTGGCGATCAATCGCCTCGGTTTGAAGCGCACCGAAGAACTGCTCGCACGGCTGCCCGCGATGCCGGAATCGGACATTCCCGTGGCCCTGCGTCAGTTGCAGATGATCAGCCAGCACGCGACGCAACAGGCCAACGGCTTTTTCGCCGCTCGCCTGGCGCGACTGTGGCAGGACATCCACTGGGGCAGCCTGCTGTTTTTATCGCCGCTGTGGCCATTGGCGTTGACCCATCCGCAATTGCTCGAAGAATGGGAGCTGCGGGTCATCCATAAGGGCGAGTCCGCACGTAAAGTCGAGAAACAATTATTCGGCGTACGCCTGCTGGAAATCGGTCAGGCACTGGTGGAAGTCTGGCACCTGCCGAACTGGGTGCAGCAGGGTTACAAGCTGTTACTCAATGAGCAACGGGAACTGGTGAAAGTCCTGCGCATCGCGCGCGACAGCGATCATCCATTGCGCCAGCAGAACCGTCTCGATGACGATCCGACGTTGCGCCGCTGGCTCAATCAGCCGGCCAACACGGTGTTGCTGGCCAACGGTCTGGCGCTGTCGGCACAGCACGCCTGGGACTGTCCGCACAGTGAACGCTGGCAGTACCTGACCAGTCTTTACCTGCAAATGCCGATGGACGAGGTGCAGCAGCAACTTCACCAGCAGGCCGCCAACAGTGCGCGCCAGCACGCCATGCCGGACCTCTGGCACCCCGCCGTCGCGCTGCTCTGGCCGCAGGGCATGAACCGTGTGCACGCTGGTTTGCTGCCGGCCCCGGCGCCGACCGCCGAGGACCTGGCCAAGTGGCGCAAACAATGCGCCGAGCTGCTGGTGGAGCCGAGTCGTTTCACCAATGCCATGCACTTGACAAACTCGGCCCGCGATGCACTGGTTGCATGTGGCATGCGCCGGGTGATGATCCTGATGGCCGACCGCACGCACGCCAATTTGCGCGTGCACCAGATTGCCGGGTTGCCGAAAGAAACGGCTGGCCTGAATTTCGTGGTCAGCCAAAGCACCGTGCTGCAACGCCTGCTCTCGCAGCAAGCCCAGGTACGCCTGACCCCGGCCAACAACGCACAATTTTCGGCGCTGCTGCCGGCCAGCCTGCGCTCGCAGTTCGGCGGCGAACACCTGCTGTTGCGCTCGCTGGTCAACAACGGCCGCGTGATCATGATCGTGGTGGCGGACCAGGGCGGCGGGCCGTTCTCCGAAATTACCGTGCAAGCCTTTGGCAAAACCGCGCAGTGCATCGAGAAAGCCCTGCACACCTTTAGCCATCGCGGCCAATGACCCGCTACAATCCTCCCCTTTGTGCTCTGGAGACCTCACATGTCTGACTTCTCTGGCTTGCCGCTGGTGATCGAACCGAGCGACTTGCTCTCTCGCCTCGACGCCCGCGATCTGATTCTGGTGGACCTGACCAGCAGCGCCCGCTATGCCGAAGGGCATATTCCCGGCGCGCGCTTCGTCGATCCGAAACGCACGCAACTCGGCCAGCCACCGGCGCCGGGCCTGATGCCGCCGCAAGCGGCTCTCGAAGCGTTGTTCGGTGAACTGGGCCACAACCCCGATGCGGTCTACGTCGTGTATGACGACGAAGGCGGCGGTTGGGCCGGGCGTTTTATCTGGCTGCTGGATGTCATCGGCCACCACAAGTATCACTATGTCGACGGCGGTCTGACGGCATGGCTGGCGGAAGGCTCGCCGATGTCGATCCAGATCCCGCCCGCGGTCGGCGGCCCGGTTGCGTTGACCCTGCACGACGAACCCACCGCCACCCGCGAATACCTGCAAAGCCGTCTCGGCGCCGCCGACCTGGCGATCTGGGATGCGCGCGGGCCGCTGGAGTACTCCGGCGAGAAAGTCCTGGCAGCCAAGGGCGGACACATTCCCGGTGCGGTCAACTTCGAGTGGACGGCAGGCATGGACCGGGCGCGCAACCTGCGCATCCGCTCGGACATGCCGCAGATCCTCGAACAACTCGGGATCAGCAAAGACAAAGAAGTGATTACCCACTGCCAGACTCACCACCGTTCTGGCTTCACCTATCTGGTGGCCAAGTCCCTCGGTTATCCGCGGGTCAAAGGCTACGCCGGCTCCTGGGGCGAATGGGGTAACCATCCCGATACGCCTGTAGAGATTTAAGGTTTTTAAGGACAGTTAATGAATAAGCGTTTGTTTATCCTCAGCCAATACCTGCTGCCCCACCACTTGCTCTCGCGAATGGCCGGCTGCATCGCCGAATGCCGTGTGCGCTGGTTCAAGAATGCGTTCACCGCGTGGTTCGCCAAGCGTTATCAGGTGGACATGTCCCAGGCCCTGGTCGAAGACCTGACCGCCTACGAGCATTTCAACGCGTTCTTCACCCGCGCCTTGAAAGACGGCGCTCGTCCGCTGGACGAAACCCCGGGCGCCATCCTCAGCCCGGCCGACGGCGCGGTCAGCCAGCTCGGCCCAATCGAGCACGGCCGCGTGTTCCAGGCCAAGGGCCACAGCTTCAGCGTGCTGGAACTGCTGGGTGGTGACGCGGCCAACGCAGCGCCGTTCATGGGTGGTGATTTCGCGACGATTTACCTGTCGCCGAAAGACTACCACCGCGTGCACATGCCGCTGGCCGGCACCCTGCGCGAGATGGTCTACATTCCGGGGCGGATTTTCTCGGTCAACCAGACCACGGCGGAAAACGTTCCGGAGCTGTTCGCCCGCAACGAGCGTGTGGCGTGCATTTTCGACACCGAGCGCGGGCCGATGGCCGTGGTGCTGGTGGGCGCGATGATCGTGGCGTCGATCGAAACCGTGTGGGCTGGTCTGGTAACTCCACCGAAACGCGAGCTGAAAACCTTCCGCTACGACGAAGCTGCCCGTGCGCCGATCCACCTGGAGAAAGGTGCGGAACTGGGTCGTTTCAAACTGGGTTCGACGGCTGTTGTGCTGTTCGGCCCGGATCAAGTGCAATGGGCTGAAGAACTGGCGGCCGGTTCGCCGGTGCAGATGGGCCAGGGCATGGGCCTGCCGAAAGCCTGATCCCCCTCGATCACCTGTAGGAGCGAGCGTGCTCGCGATGGTCGTCAACGATAACGCGGCAAATCTGACACTCCGCGTCGTTCTCGAGTTTTTCGCGAGCAAGCTCGCTCCTACAGAGGGGCAATTGCAATGCCCGTCCCGGGGGCATCGCTGCTAAAGTCTGGTCATTCACTGCCCATTTCCCGGTTGGAGTTTGTCCACGGCATGAATGAAACCAGTCCCCACCTTCTGCTACGCGCCCCACGGCACCGCCGACGCGTTGCTGCCCTACGAAGAAATCGAATACCCGCAACTGCGCAATGATGACAATCACGAAGCCCGCGACCGCAACCGCCACTTTTCGACGTACGTCCTGTCCGTGATCAATCACAGCCCGGGCGGTTATTGCCTGGCCTGGCCTGACGCAGTACCTGCCGAGTTAAAGGCTGGCGAGATGGTCGACATCGAGGACACGGCGGGCGCAGGTGGAGCATTGCGGTGGTGCGCTGGATCCGCCAGGTTCGCGGCGGCGGCACGCAGATGGGCATCGAGCAAGTCGCGCCATACGCCGAACCTTGTGGCCTGCAACTGGTGCGCACCCGGGACGACCACAGCCACTACCTGCGCGGCCTGTTGCTGCCGGCCATCAGCGCGATAGATTTGCCGGCCACCCTGCTCGCTCCGCGCCTGCCGTTCCAGGAAGGGCACAAGGTGCTGATCAACACCAACGGCGAGGAGCGCCGGGCCGGACTGGATCGGCGGGTGTCGAGCACCAACAGCTTCAATCAGTTTGCGTATCGTTCACTTGAGGCCGCCAGAAACGACAGCGCCGCGGGGAGCGGCGTTGTCGGTGTCGAGGAAGAGTTTTATTCGTTGTGGCAGACGCTTTGAGGGTGAAGTCCTGAGACCGCGGTGCGTCCTTCGCGGGCAAGCCTCGCTCCTACAGGTTTACGACAATACCGCGAACCTGTAGGAGCGAGGCTTGCCCGCAAAGAGGCCCTATCAGTCAATACAAGACTCAGAGCTGCCCGTCACGATCCCGAAAGCCCAGCAGATACAGCACGCCATCCAGCCCCAACGTGGAGATCGCCTGCTTCGCCGATTGCTTGACCAGCGGCTTGGCCCGGAATGCCACGCCCAGCCCGGCAATCGCCAGCATCGGCAAATCGTTGGCGCCGTCGCCGACCGCAATGGTCTGCTCCAGACGCAAGCCTTCCTTGTGCGCCAGCTCCTTCAGCAGATCCGCCTTGCGCTGCGCATCGACAATCGGCTCGACAGCCACGCCGGTAACCTTGCCATCGACCACTTCCAGCTCGTTGGCGAACACGTAGTCGATGCCCAGCTTGGCCTGCAATTGCTTGGCGAAGTAGGTGAAGCCGCCCGACAGAATCGCGGTCTTGTAGCCCAGACGCTTGAGTTCGGCGAACAGGGTTTCGGCGCCTTCGGTCAGGCGCAGCGAGGCACCGATCGAATCCAGCACGCTGACATCCAGCCCTTTGAGCAACGCCAGGCGCTCCTTGAAGCTGGCACGGAAATCCAGCTCGCCGGCCATCGCCCGCTCGGTAATCTCCGAAACCTGATCGCCCACACCGGCCGCCTTGGCCAGTTCGTCGATGACTTCGGCTTCGATCAGCGTCGAGTCCATGTCAAACACCGCCAGACGACGGTTGCGGCGGAACAGCGAATCTTCCTGGAAGGCGATGTCGACGTTCAATTCCTGGGCGACGCTGAGGAACTCGGCCCGCAACGCTTGCGGATCCGCCGCTTCGCCACGCACGGAAAACTCGATGCAGCCCTTGCCTTTATCGGCCGGGGTATCCAGCGGCATGCGCCCGGACAGGCGATCGATGTGGTCGATGTTCAGGCCATATTTGGCGGTGATCGAACTCACGGCCTGCAATTGCCCGGCAGTCACTTTGCGGGTCAATAGCGTCACGATGTGGCGTTTTTTGCCCTGATTACCGACCCATTGCTGGTAATCCTCTTCGGACACCGGCGTGAAACGCACCTGTTGGTCAAGCTCATAGCCCTTGAACAGGATGTCCTTGAGCACCGACTTGCCTTGCTCGGTGTCAGGAATTTCAACCAGGATGCCGAACGACAAGGTGTCGTGGATCACCGCCTGACCAATGTCGAGAATGTTCACACCACCCTGGGCCAGAACGCCGGTAATGGCCGCGGTGAGACCCGGACGGTCCTCACCAGTGATGTTTATCAGGACGATTTCGCGCAAGGCGCACCCCCGCAGGTGGAAAAAAACCGCATTCTACCCACTTTCAGTGACCATCGGGCACCGTGAGCGCTTTGCCGGTCTAGGGCCTGTCGCTATACTGCGCGTCAACTTCACGGACAAAAGAGCCGAGCTCAAGTGAACCGGCCCACGCCAGTTAAAACCGATAACTTCTTTCTGCTGATCTTCCGTGCACTGCGCCACCGCCGTGTACCGATTGCATTGCGCATCGCCAGCCATAACGTGATCCTGGTCGCTCTGGCCCTGGTGATCTACGCCTGCGTGATGGGTTTGCAGTTCAAGCAGGCCATGCACGAGCAGGCAGATGCGCTGGGCGAAAGCCTGACCACGCAGACCGCCACGTCCGCCACTGAGCTGTTGGTGTCCAACGACATCCTCAGCCTCAACGTGCTGCTCAACAACCTGACCAAGAACAAGCTGGTGGCCCACGCCGCCATTTATAGCGTGGATAACCGCATCCTCGCCGAAGCCGGTCAGCGCCCCAAGCACGGCCTGCTGGGCGAAGCCGAGGGCATGTACCAGAGCAAGATCACCTTCCAGGACGTGACCGCCGGGCAACTGCGCATCAGCCTGGACATGGATCAATTCCAGCAGCCGATGACCATCAGCCTGCAAAGCATGGGCATCTTGAGTGCGATTCTGTTGGCACTGTCGCTGGCCTTGAGCCTGCGCCTGGGTCGGCACATCTCCACGCCGCTGCTGCAATTGCGCGTGTGGCTGCGCAACATCGACGAATACACCCCGGCCACCGACCGTCAGGATGAAATCGGCGACCTGGCTCGCCAGCTGCACGCCAATTTCGCGCCGGAACCGGCCGAGCCTGAGCCCGCACCGGAACCGGAGTTCGACGACGTCGATTACGACGATGACGCCGAGCCGTCCTTCGAAGTGCGCAACCTGCGCGACCCGAGTTTCGACGAGACCAAGCCTGTCGCCAGCCTCAAACCTGCGCCACGGCACATCGTCAGCACCGTCGAAGACGAGGATGACGACGATGCGTTTGCCGATTTGCGTGACGAATCGACAGCCGCGAAACCAGTAGCCAGAGCGCCGATATCGAACGTGCCGCAACACAGCGCAGTGCTGGCCGTGCAACTGGGTGCCCAGGATCAATTGCGCCGCCTGCCACGGGCGCGCCTGGAAGAACTGCTCAAACGTTATCGCGATTGCCTCGATCAGGCGGCCTCGCTCTATGAGGGCGAACTGCACAGCCTGAACGATGGCAGCACGCTGATGGTGTTCCACACCGAGGACAGCGGCGACGACTACCTGACCAACGCCATCTGCTGCGGCGAGTTGCTGCGAGCTCTGGGCCATCAGTTGCAGATCGAAGTCGCCGACAGCGGCATCACCCTGCAATTGCAGTTGGGCGTGACCTTGGGTGATGAGCTGTTCGGTCTGAGCCAGATCGACCTGTTGCTGACCGAAACCGCCCAGGACGCCCTGGCCCTGTCGCAACACAGCCGCAATCTGCTGCTGGTGGAGCGCAAGATCAGTGACGACGCGCTGATTCGCCAGCGCGCGCGGATCCGCCCGATTGCCAGCCCTGAGGGTGCGTGCTGCGTGGAGCGGTTGATGGAGCCTTATCCGTCGATGCTGGAGCGGCAGTTGGCGCGGATGCATGAGCGTCGGGCGTAAGCCTTAGCCCCGCAGTAAAAAAACCCGCAGACAAGTGATTGTCTGCGGGTTTTTTATTGGCTGCCCCACCGTCATCGCCGGCAAGCCAGCTCCTACAGAAATCGTGTTGCCCGCATGATGTATGCACGACGCGGGACTTGTAGGAGCTGGCTTGCCAGCGATGGGGCCGTCAGCAGCACCGAGTACTTCCAATCTGCAAAAACAACAAAGCCCGCATCTCTGCGGGCCTTGTTTGAAATCTATCCAGGCCTTAGAACCTGAACACTTCCATATCCGTACGAATCGGCGCAGCCATCGGGATCTTCGGCTGTTTCTCTTGCTCTGTCGCCGGAGCCACAGGCTTGGCTGCCGGTTTTTTTGGCGCTTCTGCAATCGGTGGCTGATTGGCCAATGGCTTGAGCGCGATAGACAGCTGTTCGGCGAGCTTCTGCAACAACACACCCTGAGCCTGAACCTGCGCCGCCGTACCGCCCGCGTGCTGTTCTTGCAGATGAACGATGCGGTTATCGCGAACCTGCCCGCGACGGTCGATCAAACGCCATTGAGCATCGAGGATCGCCGGTTGCGACTCGCCCGAGTCCAGGCGCGTGATGGTCAGCAGTACCTGAACATCCGGCGTGAAGCCCACGCTCGCCGGCGCCAGCACCACACGCTGACTGTCCAGATGACCCGCTACCTGACGCAGCAACAGTTGATCGATGTCGGAAGATAGGCTGCCGGCCCAACGACCATCGGTCGAGGCCTGAAGACTGCCATCCGGCTGACGCTGCAACAGCGTTTCACGCTGCAGGTAATCGGCAACCGTTACCGGGCCGAGCAATACCGCCATGCCCGCGCTTTGCGCAGGCTGAGCCGGACTTCCGCTGTCCAGCTGATACAGCGACACCGGTTGGTGAACGCTGCAACCCGCCAGGCCAAGAACGCCAGCGAGCATCAAAATAAAAGGAAGGCGCAGAGCAGTCATCGTCCCATCCAGGTGGTTGCCACAAGGCACACCACAGTGAAAATACTCAATAAATATGAAGAACGCTCGGCCACGCCGGCGCTTGGAAAGGCCATATCATCCGTGAATATGCGTTCCGACTCCAGCGGCAAAGCGTCGATCTACGCGTTAAATCGTAGATCGAGCGCTCTAGCGCGGTTAATTGAGGTTTTCGACGAGCAGCGCATCTACCCTCTGGAAGCCCCTTGGAAGTTTGTTACCACGACGTCCACGCTCACCTTTGTAGTGTTCGAGGTCGTCCGCTTTCAGTGACAAGGTACGTTTTCCGGCCTGCAGCACCAAGGTGGCTCCATCCGGCAGTACAGCGATGTCCGTGACATATTCTTCGCGACTGGCCACACGCTCACCGGAAATCCCGATGATCTTGTTGCCTTTGCCCTTACCTAATTGTGGCAGATCGCTGATTTTGAAGATCAGCAAGCGACCTTCGGTGGTCACCGACGCCAGCCAGTTGTTCTCACGATCCGCCACCGGGCGCGGCAGAATGACCTTCGAGTTGTTCGGCAAGCTCAGCAGCGCCTTACCCGCCTTGTTCTTGGCCTGGAAGTCCTCGCCCTTGACCACGAAACCGTAACCGGCATCGGAGGCGATCACGTACAGCGAATCGTCTTCCGGCATCAGCACGCATTCAAACGTCGCGCCTGGCGGCGGCGTCAGACGACCGGTCAACGGTTCGCCCTGGCCACGGGCCGAAGGCAAGGTGTGCGAGGCCACCGAATAGCTGCGACCGGTAGAGTCGATGAACACCGCAAACTGGTTGGAGCGCCCGGCCGCCAGGGCCTTGAAACCGTCCCCGGCCTTGTAGGAAAGCCCGGTGGCGTCAATTTCGTGCCCTTTGGCGGAGCGGACCCAGCCTTTTTCCGACAGAACTACGGACACTTTCTCGTTCGGCAGCAGATCGTGCTCGGTCAAGGCCTTGGCCTCGGCGCGCTCGACGATTGGCGAACGACGGTCGTCGCCGTAGGTTTCGGCGTCCTTGATCAGCTCGGTGCGCACCAGCTTTTTCAGCTTGGCTTCGCTGCCCAGCAGGGCTTGCAGCTTGGCTTGTTCCTTGAGCAGTTCATCCTGCTCGGAGCGCAGCTTCATTTCTTCCAGTCGCGCCAACTGACGCAAACGGGTGTCGAGAATGTACTCGGCCTGGATTTCGCTCAGGGCGAAACGCGCGATCAGGGCGGCTTTCGGATGCTCTTCGGTGCGGATGATGTGAATCACTTCATCCAGGTTGAGGTAGGCAATCAACAAACCGTCCAACAGGTGCAGGCGACGCTCAACCTTGTCGAGGCGGAATTGCAGACGACGACGCACGGTTTGAACGCGGAACTCCAGCCATTCCACCAGCAACGCACGCAGGTTCTTCAGCTGCGGCTTGCCATCCAGGCCGATGATGTTGATGTTGACCCGGTAGCTCGACTCCAGCTCGGTGCTGGCGAACAGGTGCTGCATCAGCGCGTCGTGGTCGAAGTTTTTCCGTGCGCCCGGAATGATCACGATCCGGCACGGGTTTTCATGGTCGGATTCGTCACGCAGGTCAGCGATCTGCGGGGCCTTGGACGGTTTGGCCTGCATCATCGCCGCGATCTGCTCCAGCACCTTGGCGCCAGACACCTGATGCGGCAGCGCGGTGACGATGATGTCGCCGTCTTCGATGTGGTACACGGCGCGCATGCGCACCGAGCCCTTGCCGGTTTCGTACATTTTCAGCAGGTCGGCGCGCGGGGTGATGATTTCCGCTTCGGTCGGGTAATCCGGACCCTGAATGTGTTCACAGAGCTGTTCGACCGTGGCTTTTGGCTCATCGAGCAAACGCACGCAGGCGGTCGCGACTTCGCGCAGGTTGTGCGGCGGAACGTCGGTGGCCATGCCCACGGCAATGCCGGTGGTGCCGTTGAGCAGGATGTTCGGCAAACGTGCCGGCAACACCAATGGCTCGTCGAGTGTGCCGTCGAAGTTCGGGCCCCAGTCCGCAGTGCCCTGACCCAGTTCACTGAGCAGCACTTCGGAATAACGCGACAGCCGCGCTTCGGTGTATCGCATGGCGGCGAAGGACTTGGGATCATCCGGCGCACCCCAGTTACCCTGGCCGTCGACCAGCGTGTAGCGGTAGCTGAACGGCTGGGCCATCAGGACCATGGCTTCGTAGCAGGCCGAATCGCCGTGCGGGTGGAATTTACCGAGCACGTCACCGACGGTACGCGCCGACTTCTTGTGCTTGGAATCGGCGTCCAGCCCCAACTCGCTCATCGCGTAGACGATGCGTCGCTGTACCGGTTTCAGGCCGTCGCCGATATGCGGCAAGGCACGGTCCATGATCACGTACATGGAGTAGTTGAGGTAGGCATTTTCGGTGAAGTCAGCCAGTGACCGGCGCTCTACACCGTCCAGGCTGAGATCAAGGGAGTCGCTCATGCGGGCCTCATCGGTTCGTTGTCTGGCGCAGCAGCATGGTGCCACCGCGCTGGGTAAATTCAAGTTTGTTCAGCGCGCTCATACCGAGCAGCACTTGCTTGCCATCCAGGCCTGGCACGACGATGGCGCGCACATCACGCAGCACAATGTCGCCCAGTTGCAGCCGGTCGACACGGGTTCGATAACCCTCGGTGCGACCGTTGGCGGTGCTCAGGGTCACCCCGAAGCCTTGTTCAAGTTTCAGCCGTTCGGCCATTTCTGCCGGGATCGCCACATCGGTCGCCCCGGTATCCAGCATGAAATCCACCGACTGGCCGTTGATCTGGCCGCTGGCGACGAAGTGCCCCTGGGTGTTGCTGGCCAGTTTCACTTCGATAAAACCTTCGCCCTGTTCCGAGCTGACGACGACGTTGGGATTTTGCTGACGCTCCTCCCATTGGCCGAAAAACCGTGTCGCCAGAAATAGCGCTGCGCACCAGGCCAGCACCATGAACACCCGACCGGCGCGTTTGCCTGGTGTTTGCGGCGTCATGGCTTGGCACTCCAGCCACCTTCCGGCGCGGCAAAGCGCCAGACGACCGGGCGATACTCGCCATCAGCACGGGCACCGTCGTTGTTATCAATGCCGACCCAGGCGCCATCGGCGTCGACAATCAACGCTTCCGTCAGGCCATAGCCCTGTGGATAACGACGGTTCTCCTGCAATGCCTCGTCGGCAAACGACCAGCAACGCTCGACCTTGGCCGTCACCGCGTCACGGCGGCAAATCTCAAACGCGTTACGCTCAAGGGTGAACAGTTTGCCGTTGAACAACGACAGATCGGCGAAATCCCGCGACACCGCTCTGGCCTTGGGAAATTTCGCCGGCTGCATTTCCATCCCGGCTTCGCTCAGCAGCACGCAGCCGCCGTCGCAATCCCAGACCGTTTGCTGACGCTTGATCAACAGCAGTCCTCGGCGCTCACGCTCGGCGGCCAACCATAACTGGTCGCCCTCCGGATTGATCGCTAGGCCCTCGAACAATGCATTGAAGTGCAACAACATACCGCTGGCCCGTGCCTCGCGAACCAGCATCGGCGAAATCTTCAGCCAGGACGTCGGCCCAACGGGCGGCACTTGCAGAATCGCCGCATGGGACTCGCTGACGATGTAGCGATTGCCGGCGCTGTCGCAGGTGATGCCTTCAAAATCCAGGTCCCCGCCGCGCGCGAAGGACGCCACCCAGGTCCGCGAACGCAAACCCCAGGGTAAATCGCTGTCCGGCACTGGCGGTACACCGATGCGCACGGTTTCAGCCTGCCAGACCGTGTCGCCGGTTTCGAGTCGGTAGATCTGATCGTCGTCGCGATCGGAAACGGCCCACAGATTCTTGCCACACTGGGCCAGCCCCGACAGGTTGCCGCCGCGCATGCCCTCCACGGGATGCTCGGACAACAGGCGCAACTCCGGAGCCGGCTCGGCAAACGCCGAAGCCGAGGTCAGAAGTAACGCACACGCCAGGGCAAAGCCAACCCGCATCAGCCAAGAACCTCGGCCAGGTTGCCTTTGGATTCCAGCCAGGATTTACGATCACCGGCGCGTTTCTTCGCCAGCAACATGTCCATCATTTCCGAGGTCGCTTCGAAATCTTCCAGGGTCAGTTGCACCAGACGCCGGGTGTTCGGGTCCATGGTGGTTTCCCGCAGTTGCGGCGGGTTCATTTCACCCAGACCTTTGAATCGGGTGACCTGTGGTTTGCCGCGCTTCTTCTCGGCCACCAGACGGTCGAGAATGCCGTCACGCTCAGCTTCGTCGAGGGCGTAGTAAATTTCTTTGCCCAAATCGATTCGGTACAGCGGCGGCATCGCGACGTAGACGTGACCGGCATCCACCAACGGGCGGAAATGCTGGACGAACAGCGCGCACAGCAACGTGGCGATGTGCAGACCGTCGGAGTCGGCGTCGGCGAGGATGCAGATCTTGCCGTAACGCAGCTGGCTCATGTCTGCCGCGCCTGGATCGACACCGATGGCCACGGCAATGTTGTGCACTTCCTGGCTGGCCAGCACTTCGCTGCCGTCGACTTCCCAGGTGTTCAGGATCTTGCCGCGCAACGGCAGGATCGCTTGAAACTCTTTGTCCCGCGCTTGCTTGGCAGAACCGCCGGCGGAGTCACCTTCCACCAGAAACAGCTCGGAACGCATCGGGTCCTGCCCGGCGCAGTCGGCGAGCTTGCCTGGCAGTGCCGGGCCTTGGGTGATGCGCTTGCGCTCGACCTTCTTGCTGGCCTTCAGACGACGGCCGGCGTTGTTGATCGCCAGCTCCGCCAGGAGCATGCCGGTTTCCGGGTGAGCGTTGAGCCAAAGGCTGAACGCGTCCTTGACCACGCCGGACACGAACGCCGCCGCTTCGCGGGACGACAGACGCTCTTTGGTCTGGCCGGAGAATTGCGGCTCCTGCATTTTCATCGACAGGACGAAGGCGATGCGTTCCCAGACGTCTTCTGGCGCCAGCTTCACGCCGCGTGGCAGCAGGCTGCGGAATTCGCAGAACTCGCGCATGGCATCGAGCAAGCCCTGACGCAAACCGTTGACGTGCGTACCGCCCTGGGCCGTCGGGATCAGGTTGACGTAGCTTTCCTGCACGCTGTCACCACCTTCCGGCAACCACAGCAGCGCCCAGTCGACCGCTTCTTTGTTACCGGCCAGGCTGCCGCAGAACGGCTCGTCCGGCAGGCGTTCGAATTCGCTGACCGCGTCCACCAGGTAGGAGCGCAGGCCGTCTTCGTAATGCCATTCGACTTTCTCGCCGGTGGCCTTGTCTTCAAAACTGACCAGCAGCCCCGGGCACAGAACGGCCTTGGCCTTGAGCACGTGCTTGAGGCGGCTGATGGAGAATTTTGGTGAGTCAAAGTACTTCGGGTCTGGCGCGAAGAACACGCTGGTGCCGGTGTTGCGCTTGCCAACGGTGCCGACCACTTCCAGCTCGGTCTTCTTGTAACCGTCGGCGAAGGTCATCTGGTATTCGTTGCCGTCGCGCTTCACGCGCACCCGGACTTCGGTCGACAAGGCGTTGACCACCGAAATACCCACCCCGTGCAAACCGCCGGAGAACTGGTAGTTCTTGTTGGAAAACTTGCCACCCGCATGAAGTTTGGTGAGGATCAGTTCGACGCCCGACACACCTTCTTCCGGGTGAATGTCCACCGGCATGCCACGGCCGTCATCGCTGACTTCCAGGGAGTGATCGGCGTGCAGGATGACCTGCACCGACGTCGCATGCCCGGCCAAGGCTTCGTCGACGCTGTTGTCGATGACTTCCTGGGCGAGGTGGTTCGGCCGACTGGTGTCGGTGTACATGCCGGGGCGTTTGCGCACCGGGTCGAGGCCCGAGAGGACTTCGATGGCGTCTGCGTTATAAGAGCTAGCGCTGGGAGTGGCCATGGGGTCTCGTCGTCAAATGTTCTATTAAATAGAGGCGATGACTCACAGTGCAGTGAAATCAATCGCCTGATACAAATCTGCGCCGATGCCGGCAAAACTCAGCATTGCCGGCAATTGCCTGGCAAAACCCTGGAAACTATGGTCGCCACCGGCCTGAATGCGCAAGGCACAGGCCCGGTAATACTGCTGGGCGAGGCGATAATCCAGCGTTTCGTCGCCCGTCTGCAACCACACCTGATACCGCTGCGGGTCCTGGGGCGCCGGCACTTCCAGTTCGGCCAGGGCCGTCACATGGTCGTGGGTCAATTCCCAGGCCTCATCGGTATACAGGTTTTTCTGCGTCCCCAGATACCCGTCGAACATCCGGTGCGGACTGACGGCGGGGTTGATCAACAGGGCTTTCAAGCCATGGCGCTCGGCCAGGTGAGTCGCATAGTAGCCGCCGAGTGAGCTGCCGACCAGCAGTGGCCGCCCAAGCTCCAGTATCGCCTGCTCAAGCTGACCGATGGCCTCGCGCGGATGGTGATGCAGGGCCGGAACGCGCAGGTGATCGCTCAAACCCAGACGCTCCATCACTTCGATCAACTGAGTGGCCTTTTTTGACGAAGGCGCACTGTTGAAACCGTGGATATAAAGGATCGAACCGGACATTTGAACTCCCTGTGCGTCGGGTAAAGAAGGCGGAGTTTACAGGGTGTCGGGGGAATCGGGGATATCCGTGGAATTCACGTCGTCTGAGCGGACGCCATCGCAGATATTCAGTAGCCGTTGGAACCGTAATCGACCTGAAAGTCGAACCCGGTCACGCGCTCTACGCCGGTTTCGAGCCGACCATCGGGCAACAGCCGCAACCACCGATACCCTGGCGCCTGCTCGCCAACCTTGAAATCCTCACTGCCCGGTTCGAACTGAATGCAGGTCGAGGGCGAGGCAATCAGGCGCACGTCGTTACGCACTTGATCGATTTCCTGATGCACATGCCCCCAAAGCACCGCACGTACTTGCGGGAACCGGTCCAGCACGGCAAACAACGCCTCGGGATTGCGCAACCCGATCGGCTCCATCCACGCACACCCGATCGACACCGGATGATGGTGGAAGCACACCAGATGATGGCGCTCCGGCGCCTCGCTCAGCGAGCGCGCCAGCAACTGCAATTGTTCATCCTGCAAATACCCCGGCACTGACCCCGGCACCGCCGAGTCGAGCAACGTGACGCGCCAGTTGCCGACATCCACCACCGGCTCCAGCAGCGCGCTGTGCACGGCGGCTTCGGCCATGATCTGCGGTTCGTCGTGATTGCCGGGAATCCAGCGCGCCGGCGCATCGAGTTGCCGGGTCAGATCGCGAAACTGCTGATACGACTCCAGCGTCCCGTCCTGGGAAAGATCGCCGCTGGCAATGATCAGATCGATCTGCGGCTGTTGCTGCCTGACCAGCTCGATGACCTTTTGCAGGCTGTCGCGTGTATTCATGCCCAGCAACGTGCCGTCCGCTTCGGCAAACAGATGGCTGTCGGACAGTTGCACCAGCAACGCCGAATCGGCGGGGGTCAAAGTGGATACGCTCGGCAAGGCGTTCTCCCAGGGCTAAACACGGGATAAGTGGAATGCCGCGATTATGCTGGGGGACGAACGAAAGAGGAAATCCGAGAAGCTGACGCAGTTCACACTCAGCGCACAACGGCGTATTCGTGCCCACACGCCAGGCAATGACTCAGCCATTCACCCAGGAACATGTTCAGCTGCGCCTTTTCGTCCGGCTGGTGCATCGAGGCGTTCGGGTAAGGATAGATCCCGCGAAAGCGTCGCGCATGTTCGGCGCTGACCACTTCGGCCATGCAGGCGTCGTGATAGACCTGCACTTCCAGTTGTGGCACCGGCAGCCACGGCAGGCTGTGTTCCTGGCGCACTTGCAGGGTCGTGGTGTATGGACAGACCTGCAGCACTTCAAGGGCCAGCACGCCGAGCATCTGCTCGCCGTGGGTCACGGCAATGCGCCGCGCCGCCGGTTCGTTGCGCATGTCCGGCAGCAGTCGCATCAGGCGCGCGTAGTTGGCCTCGCAAGAGGCTTGCAGCCCCACGAGGTCCACCCGGTAGCGATCGCGCAACTTGTTTACGACCATAACCCCCTCACTTCAGCGCGGTTCAAAGCTAACCATTGCAAGGCAATGATGCTGGCCGCGTTGGCAATTCGTCCGTCGCGTACGGCTTGCAGGGCATCTTCGAACGCCCAGACCGTGACGCGGATATCTTCTGCTTCTTCCTCCAGCCCATGCAGGCCGCCGACCCCGGTTGTCTCGCAACGCCCCAGGAACAAATGCACGAATTCATTGCTGCCACCCGGCGATGGAAAATACTTGGTCATCGGCCAGAGCGCCCCGAATACAAGCCCAGCTTCCTCCTGCGCTTCGCGGTGAGCAACTTCTTCCGGCACTTCATCCTTGTCGATCAGACCAGCGACCAGTTCAATCAGCCAGGGATTGTCAGTCTTGCCCATGGCGCCGACGCGAAACTGCTCGATCAACACCACTTCATCGCGCTGCGGATCGTAGGGCAACACGCAGACCGCATCGTGGCGAACAAACACTTCACGATTGATTTCGCGGCTCATGCCACCGGCGAACAACTCGTGGCGCAAGTGCACGCGATCGAGCTTGTAAAAGCCCTCGTAGCACTTTTCGCGCCGAACGATATCAACGGCGGTCGGAATGGCGTTGGCAAAATCAGTCATGACAATCCTCGTTTACTGCTAGTCCGATCCGAGGCTCCTTTTGGTTACTTGCAACCTCGACTTCGCGCCATCCTAACGCGCCCGCGCCGTTTGATGCAGCCCCTTTCCAGTCAGCGGGATAGACGGTGAGGGCGAAACCAACTCTAATTAGCTTAGTGGCGAACTGACTGCTTCGTTGAGAGTCGAAGCGGATAACTTTTTGCCTTTCCCTGTTTTACGAAGGACGCCCATGTCGCTTTTTAAAATCGCCTCCGTGGCCGCAATCGCCCTGACCCTGGGCGCTTGCCAAAGCCTGTTCCAGCCCAACTACCGGGCGCCGCTGGAGACTACCCGCGATGCATCCGAACAGCTGAAACCGGGTTGCACGACACCTGAATGCCCACTGGTGAACATCGATACGCTGCGCTTCCCCGCCGAGCCGCAGTTGGACGGCATTGTCGAAAAACGTCTGCTGCAAATGACCCGCACCTCGCCCGACGCCCCGGTGGCACCGACGCTGGCGGCCTATCGCGATGAGTTTTTGCGTACCGCCGGCCCGCGCTACAGCAGCTACTTGCAAGCCAAGGTACGTGAGCAGCATGACGGCTTGGTGATCGTCGAATTTTCCAGCTACCTGGACACCGGCGGTGCACATGGCACGCCGGGCCGCAGCTTCATCAACTATTCGCGCCAGCAGCATAAAGTGCTGACCTTGTCCGACATGTTGGTGCCAGGTCAGGAAGAGGCATTCTGGAAAGCGGCGCAGGTTGCGCACAACAGCTGGTTGATCAGCACCAAGCTCGATCAGGAGCCGGAGTTCGTGAAGAGCTGGCCGTTCCAGAAAACCCAGAACATAGCGCTGACCTACGGCGGGGTGATCCTCAAGTACGACGTGAGCACCATCGCGCCTTACGCGCTGGGCCACGTCGAACTGAAGATCCCCTACCCTCGCCTGAACGGCATCATCAAGCCCGAGCTGTTTCCCGGCCGTAACTGAAGGCCCGACCCAGCACGAGTTGCAGCAGCCCTGCCAGAATCAACGACGGCAGGGTTGCGCCGATGTCCGGATACAGATTGGCCAGCAAGTGATAGGTGCTGACCCCGCCCAGCCAGGCGAGCAGCGCCGGCCAGCGCAATGCGGCTGACGCCACTTGAGCACTGCGTTTACGCAGGATGAAGTGATCCACCAGCACCACGCCGAACAGCGGCGCAAACACCGAACCGATCAACAGCAGGAAGTTCTGGTACTGGGCCAATGGCGCCAGCAAGGCGATCAGGGTGCAGACCACACCGATGGCCAACGCCAGGTGTTCGACTTTCAAGCGCAGCAAAATCCCGCTGGAAACGGCCGCCGAGTGAATGTCGGCAAACGCGTTTTCCGACTCATCCAGCAGAATCAACAGCAGCGGAATCCCCAGGCCGGCACCGGCCAGCGCCAACAGCAAGGCATTCACTTCACCGCTCGGCGCGAACGCCAGGGTGTAAGCCACGCCCAGGCTCATCAGCCAGAAATTACCGATAAAGAAGCCAATCGCCGTCCCGCCGAACACGTTTTTCGCACGCTTGCCGAAACGCGAGTAGTCAGCGATCAGCGGCAGCCACGACAGCGGCATCGCGATGGCAATGTCGAAGCCCACGGCGAACGGCATCGAACCGTCACCGGCCTGCGCCCACAACGCCGCCAGATCGGCTTTGGCGAACAGGTTCCAGGTCAGCCAGATGCACGCGGCCAGCAGCAGCCAGATGCCCCATTTGCGCAGGATCTGGCGCACGAAGGTCAACGGACCGCTGACGGCCAGCAAGGTCGCCAAGGCACCGAAGAACAACGTCCAGAGCAGCGGACTGGAGAACAGACTGCCTTCGCTGAACGCACGCGCGCCGAGCAGACTGGCAGCATCGCGCATGACGATGATTTCGAAGGAGCCCCAACCGATCAGTTGCAGCAGGTTCAGCACCGCTGGCAGGCTCGCGCCTTTTGCACCGAGGCTGAGTTTGAGCGCGGCCATCGACGACAGGCCGGTGTCACTGCCAATCACGCCGACAGCGGCCAGCAGCAGAACGCCAACCAGCGTGCCGAGGAAGATCGCCAGCAGCGAACCGGACAGGCCAAGACCTGGCGCGAGCAATGCGCCGGTCTGCAAGACCATCAGGCCGATGCCGAGGGAGAACCACAGGGAAAACAGATCACGGCCGCCGAAGACACGTTTGTCGGTCGGCACCGCGATGTCGGGTGAATAAGTGCTGGGTTGAATGCTCAAGGGTGTTATCTCAGAGGAACATTTGTTGTTGTGTTGAACTGCACCTGTAGGAGCGAGGCTTGCCCGCGAAGGCGGTGTGTCAGGTAAAACGCCTTCGCGGGCAAGCCTCGCTCCTACAGGGTATGCGCCAGTCAGGAAGCACTGACGCTGCGGATCAGATCAAACCTTCTTGTACAGCTGACTGCCTTCCTGCTTGAACCGCTCTGCCTGTTCCGCCAATCCCCGGGCGACTTCGGCGTCGACGGTCTCGATGCGCTGGTTGGCCGCGTATTCGCGGACTTCCTGGGTGATTTTCATCGAGCAGAATTTCGGCCCGCACATCGAACAGAAATGCGCGACCTTGGCCGAATCCTTCGGCAACGTCTCATCGTGATACGAACGTGCGGTGTCCGGATCGAGGCCCAGGTTGAACTGGTCTTCCCAACGGAATTCGAATCGCGCCTTGCTCAAGGCATTGTCGCGAATCTGCGCGCCCGGGTGTCCCTTCGCCAGATCGGCGGCATGCGCGGCGATCTTGTAAGTGATGATCCCGGTCTTCACGTCATCCTTGTTCGGCAGGCCCAAGTGTTCCTTCGGCGTCACGTAGCAGAGCATTGCGCAACCGAACCAGCCGATCATCGCCGCACCGATACCCGAGGTGATGTGGTCGTAGCCTGGTGCGATGTCGGTGGTCAGTGGGCCGAGGGTGTAGAACGGCGCCTCGTCGCAGCACTCGAGCTGCTTGTCCATGTTCTCTTTGATCAACTGCATCGGCACGTGGCCCGGGCCTTCGATCATGGTTTGCACGTCGTGCTTCCACGCAATCTTGGTCAGCTCGCCGAGGGTTTCCAGCTCACCGAACTGCGCGGCGTCGTTGGCGTCGGCAATCGAGCCCGGACGCAGGCCGTCGCCCAGCGAGAAGCTGACGTCGTAGGCCTTCATGATCTCGCAGATCTCTTCGAAATGCGTGTAAGCGAAGTTTTCTTTGTGGTGCGCCAGGCACCACTTGGCCATGATCGAACCGCCACGGGAAACGATGCCGGTCACACGCTTGGCGGTCAGCGGCACGTAGCGCAGCAGCACGCCGGCGTGAATGGTGAAGTAATCGACGCCCTGTTCGGCCTGTTCGATCAGCGTGTCGCGGAACAGCTCCCAGGTCAGGTCTTCGGCAGCGCCGCCGACTTTTTCCAGCGCCTGATAAATCGGCACGGTGCCGATCGGCACTGGCGAGTTGCGGATGATCCACTCGCGGGTTTCATGAATGTGCTTGCCGGTGGACAAGTCCATGATGTTGTCCGCGCCCCAGCGAATGCCCCAGGTCAGTTTCGCCACTTCTTCTTCGATGGACGAACCCAGTGCGCTGTTGCCGATGTTGCCGTTGATCTTCACCAGGAAGTTACGGCCGATGATCATCGGTTCCAGTTCGGTGTGGTTGATGTTGGCCGGGATGATCGCGCGACCGCGAGCGATCTCTTCACGAACGAATTCGGGGGTGATGATTTTCGGCACGCTGGCGCCGAAGCTGTGGCCGGCGTGTTGCTGATCCAGCAGGCCAGCGGCACGGGCGACTTCAAGCTTCATGTTTTCGCGGATGGCGACGAATTCCATCTCGGGCGTGATGATGCCCTGACGCGCGTAGTGCATTTGCGTGACGTTGCCACCGGCCTTGGCGCGGCGCGGGTTGTTCACGTGAGCGAATCGCAGCTTGGTCAGCTCCGGATCGGCGAGGCGCTCCTTGCCGAAGTTCGAGCTGAGGCCGGGCAGACGCTCGGTGTCGCCACGGGCTTCGATCCACGGCGAGCGGATGTCGGCCAGGCCTTTGCGCACGTCGATGATCACGTTGGGGTCGGTGTACGGACCCGAAGTGTCGTACACGACAACCGGCGCGTTGATCTCACCGCCGAAGTCGGTCGGGGTCACATCGAGGCTGATTTCGCGCATCGGCACGAGGATGTCCGGGCGGGAGCCCTGAACGTAGATTTTTTGCGAGCGGGTAAACGGTTGAACCGATTGTTGATCGACTTGGGCCGAGTCACTCAGGTTCGTTATGTTTTTTGGTTTTATCGTCATCACGGGCTCTCCGAACACATCCAGGCAGTGGATTTTTGTCGGAGCGAACCTGTAATCGAATGGACGCACGGGCGCTGGGAAAACCAGCAGTGCTGTGCTCAGTGCTCGAGGGGTGTTCGATTGTCGAACAACATCCCGGACGAAGCACAAGAGGACTCGCCGGGTGACGAGAAATCTTGTTCCCTACGCAGGCGCTAACCTGATCAGGTTCAACGGGATCCGAAATTATTCGATCTCAGCCTCATAGCAAGGCACCCCGACAAGAACCCGGCCAGTCTAGACACAACTGACAAAGAACGCCAACACCGCAGTAAACACCATGATGAATGGCGCAATCAGACGATTGTTGCCGCACGTATGCGCAACTACACTCGCAACGGCCATGCCGCGCATTGACGCTGGGTGGTCAGCGCCTTACCTTTGGCGCTCAAATTATCAGCGTAATTTTTAGGGATGGCCTCATGCTGCGCAAACTCTCACTGGCCCTTGCCGTGTCTTGTGCTTCCAATGGAATGGCCTGGGCAGCAGAAGCGCCCTTATCGACCAAGACCGATCTGGTCAGCGTCTACCAGGAAGCGGTGGACAACAACGCCGACCTGGCCGCCGCCCGCGCCCAATACGGCGCGCAGAAAGAAGTCGTGCCCCAGGCGCGCGCCGGCTTGCTGCCGAATATTTCCGGCGGCGCCCAGTTGGCCAACGTGCGCACCGATATCGATCAACCGTCGTCCGTTGCCAACCGTAGCGCCAATTCCTATCAGGCAACATTGGCTCAGCCTTTGTTTCGTGCCGATCGCTGGTTCCAGTACCAGGCCGCCAAGGACGTCAATGAACAAGCCGCCCTGCAACTCTCGGCGACCGAGCAGAACCTGATCCTGCAAACCGCCGAGGACTACTTCAACGTGCTGCGCAGCCAGGACAACCTGGCCTCGACCAAGGCTGAGGAAGCGGCGTTCAAGCGTCAGCTCGACCAGTCCAACGAACGCTTCGATGTCGGCCTGTCGGACAAGACCGACGTGCTGCAATCGCAAGCCAGTTACGACACCGCACGGGCCAACCGGATCGTTGCGCAGCGTCAGGTGGATGATGCGTTTGAAGCGTTGATCACCCTGACCAACCGTCAATACAACTCGATTCAGGGCATCGTCCACACCTTGCCGATCCTGCCGCCGGCGCCGAACGACGCCAAGGCCTGGGTCGACACCGCCGCCAAACAGAACCTGAATCTGCTGGCCAGCAACTACGCGGTCAGCGCCGCCGAAGAAACCCTGAAGCAGCGCAAGGCCGGCCACGCACCGACGGTGGATGCGGTGGCCAAGTATGAGAAAGGCGACAACGATGCCTTGGGCTTCAGCAACCCGAACGGCTTCGGCCAGCCGTATGGTGGCCCCGTCGAGCAACGTACGCTGGCGCTGCAATTGAACATCCCGATCTACAGCGGCGGGCTGACCAGTTCGCAGGTTCGCGAGTCGTACTCGCGACTGGATCAGACCGAACAACAGCGTGAAGGCCTGCGTCGGCAAGTGGTGGAAAACACCCGCAACCTGCACCGCGCGGTGAACACCGATGTCGAGCAGGTGCAGGCGCGCAAGCAGTCGATCATCTCCAACCAGAGTGCGGTGGAAGCGACCGAAATCGGTTATCAGGTGGGCACGCGCAACATCGTCGATGTACTCGACGCGCAGCGTCAGCTGTACACCTCGGTGCGCAATTACAACAACACCCGCTACGACTACATCCTCGACAACCTGCGCCTGAAGCAAGCCGCCGGCACGCTGAACCCGGGGGATTTGCAGGACCTCAAACGCTATCTCAAGGCTGACTACAACCCGGACAAGGACTTCCTGCCACCGGACCTGGCCAAGGCTGCGGCTGAGCAGTTAAAGGCAAAACCGGGGCAGTAATGGGCGGGTGATGGCGGTTCTGAAGACGCCTTCGCCAGCAAGCTGGCTCCTACAGAATCGGGGATGACGGTGATTTTGAGGGGTGCGCAAAACCTGTAGGAGCCGGCTTGCCGGCGATGGCGATTCCGAAAACGCCATCGCGAGCAAGCTGGCTCCTACAGTATCGGGGGGTGACGGAGTTTCTGGGTTCACGCAAAACCCATAGGAGCCAGGCTTGCCGGCGAAGGCGATTTCAAGGAAGCCTTCGCCGGCAAGCCTGGCTCCTACAAGTCAGCGATTGATCAATCGATCCAACCCATCCAGCAACCGCTGCAACGCGCCCTGATTGGTGCGCATCACTTTCAGCCCCGCGTCTGCCATTCGCTGCGCATCGCGCGGCAATTCGAACAACCGCTGCACCGCCAGCGCCAGCCCCTCGGCATCTTCCACTTCCTGCAACGCCCCGGCGCTGCGCAACTGCGCGGCGATTTCGAGGAAGTTGAACAGGTGCGGCCCACTGAGCACCGGTTTCGCCAGCGCGGCGGGTTCCAGCAAGTTATGGCCACCGTTCGGCACCAGACTGCCGCCGACAAAAGCGCTGTCGGCCAGGGCATACAAAAACAGCAACTCGCCCATGGTGTCGCCGAGCAACACCGACGTATCGGCGGTGACCGGTTCGCCGGAGGAACGACGCACCGTGGCGAAGCCCTGTTGTTTGCAAAGCTCGAACACCGAATTGAAACGCTCCGGATGACGCGGCACCAGAATCAGCAACGCATCAGGATGACTGTCGAGCAGTTGACGATGCGCCGCCAGCACCACTTCGTCTTCACCGTCGTGAGTGCTGGCGGCGATCCACACTGGACGCTCCTGCGCCCGCCATTGCCCACGCAATTCGGCGGCACGCTGGAGCAGTTGCGGGTCGATGGTCAGGTCGAACTTGATCGAACCGGTCACTTCAACCGTTTCTGCCCGGGCGCCCAAATCGCGGAAGCGCTGGGCCTCGGCTTCGGTCTGCACGGCGAACAGGCTCATTTCGGCGAGCATCGGCTGAGTCAATTTACCGAAGCGGCCATAGCCTTTGGCGGAACGCTCGGACAGTCGTGCGTTGGCCAGCGCCACAGGAATCCCGCGTTTGGCGCATTGGTGAATGTGGTTGGGCCAGAGTTCGGTTTCCATGATCACCGCCAGTGTTGGCCGGACCCGATCAAGAAACCGCGCCGCCGCGCATGGCAAGTCGTAAGGCAAATAGCAGTGCTGGATGCGTGGCTCGTTGGCGAACAAGGCGTGGATGCGTTCGGAGCCCGTCGGCGTCATGCAGGTCACGGTGATCGGCAGTGCTGGATAACGCAGCAGCAATGCGCGAATCATCGGCGCTGCAGCAATGCTTTCGCCCACGGACACCGCGTGCACCCAGATGCCGCCAGGCTTCATCGCCGGCAGCCCGAGCGAGAACCGCTCGCCGATGCGTTTGGCATACGCCGGTGCCTTGCGCGAGCGCAGCCACAGCCGAATCGCTACCAGTGGCAGCCCCAGATAAAACAGCGCGGTGTAGAGAATTCTATTCATGGCGGCGGAGTTTATCGGTTTTTTCGCCGATCGCCTGCAAGTGCACGGCAAAACGTTCCGCCAACCAACGGGCTGCCGGGCCGAGCGGCTCATCACGGCGCCAGACCAGCTCCACCACCAGCGCCGGCGGCGTCCATTCGCTGGCCAGTTCGACCATCAGCCCCTGATACGCCGGATACTGCACGACGTGCCGAGGCAACCAGGCCCAGCCGAGGCCACGCACCAGCCATTCGGCCATCACGTAGAAACTGTCGGCCCGCCAGACCTGCGGGCTGGCCGGCTCGCTGCCGGGATACACACTGGACTGGGTCGACATCAGCAACTGCCGATGCTGCGCCAGTTGCTGACAATCGACCGGAGCCTGCGTTGCCAATGGATGCCCGACGCCGCACACCGTGACCATTTCGACGCTGCCCAGCACTCGCCGTTCGAGCGCCTCGGGAATCTGATCGTGGTAAAACAACAGACCGAGATCGGCCCGGCGCTCCACCAGCTTGCGCGCCACATCGCCCTGGGCAGCGCTGGTCAATTGCACTTCAAGGCTGGGAAACTGTTTCGCCAGGGCTTCGAAACTTTCAATGATCGGCTGATACGGCATCGCCTCATCCTGAGCCACGCGCAGGCGAGCTTCCTGCCCACGCGTCATTGCCAGCGCCCGACCATTCAGGCGCTCGCATTGACGCAGCACTTCCCGCGCCTCATCCAGTAACGCATTGCCGGCCTCAGTGAGTTTCGGCTGCCGGCCGCTGCTGCGGTCGAACAGGCTCACACCCAGGTCTTCTTCCAACAGCGCTATCGAACTGCTGACCGCCGACTGCGCCTTGCGTTGGTCCCGCGCCACAGCGGAAAACGATCGCTGTTCGGCAACGCTGACGAACAAACGCAGCTGCTCCAGATTCCATTGAATGTTCATGGATAACCCATCTCCCATACAGATAGGTAATGACTTTACCCCATCTGAGCAACCTCTAAAATGCCGACCTCATAAAGCAACACTTCACACGAGGATGCACCCATGACCGCTTACTACTACCTGGCCATCGCCATCTGCGCCGAAGTGATCGCCACTGTTTCGATGAAAGCGGTCAAAGGCTTCAGCACACCGCTGCCGCTGATTCTGGTGATCGTCGGTTATGGCATTGCCTTCTGGATGCTGACGCTGGTGGTGCGCAGCGTGCCGGTGGGTGTGGCGTACGCGGTGTGGGCCGGCATGGGGATCGTGATGGTCAGCGTCGCGGCGCTGTTTATCTACGGGCAGAAGCTCGATGTGCCGGCGATGCTCGGGATGGCGCTCATCGTGCTTGGCGTTGTGGTTATCCAGCTCTTCTCCAAAACCGCCGGGCACTAAAACCTGAAACACAATCCATTGTAGGAGCGAGCCTGCTCGCGATTGCGGTATGTCAGTCAACATCACTGCTGAATGTACCGCCCTCATCGCGAGCAGGCTCACTCCCACAGGATTTGTGTCTGGCTATGGATTGATTGCCAGCAAAACCTCCATTCTTCGAGTCTGTATACTGCGCCCTCGTCTTGAACACTGAGGTCGCTGCATGCCATCCGTTATTTCCACCGACGTTTTGATTGTCGGCGCTGGTGTCGCCGGCCTCTGGCTGAACGCGCGCCTGCGCCGCCAGGGTTTTTCGACCGTGCTGGTGGAAAGCGCCACCCTCGGTGGCGGGCAGAGCCTGAAGTCCCAAGGCATCATCCACGGCGGCGCCAAATACGCGCTGCATGGCGCCCTGACTGGCGCCTCGGAAGCCATCGCCGACATGCCGCGCCGCTGGCGTGAAGCCCTGGCCGGTGACGGCGAACTGGATTTGTCCGGTGTGCGCCTGTTGTCCGAAGCCCATTACCTCTGGTCCCCCGGCACGATCGCCGGCAACCTCACCAGCTTCTTCGCCAGCAAAGCCGTGCGCGGCCGCGTCGATCAGGTCAAGGGCGACCAATTGCCACCCGCCCTGCAAGACAAGCGCTTCAAGGGCAAGGTCTATCGCCTGGCAGAACTGGTGATCGACGTGCCAAGCCTGATTCAGCGCCTCGCCGACCTGGCCGGTGACGGCTTGCTCGCCGGGAAGACGATCGAGCCGTTGCTGGACGCTGGCGTTCTGGTCGGCCTGAAGGTCGACGAGCGTGAAATCCGCGCCCAACGCATCATCTTGAGCGCCGGTGCCGGGACGGCAGCGCTACTCGAAGCACTGGGGCTGACCAAGCCCGCCATGCAACGTCGACCGCTGCACATGATCATCGCCAAAGGCCCCGGCCTCAAACCGCTGTACGCCCATTGCCTGGGTGGCGGCACCAAGCCGCGCATCACCGTGACTACCCATCCGGCCGCCGATGGCCAATGGGTCTGGTACCTGGGTGGCGATATCGCCGAGGCCGAAGGGGTTGCCCGCGAACCCGCCGAGCAAATTGCCACCGCGCAAAAAGAACTCGGCCAGTTGCTGCCATGGATCGACTTGAGCACCGCGCAATGGGCGACCTTGCGCGTGGACCGCGCCGAGCCGCTGCAATCGGGCCTGACGCGACCGGACAACGCCTTCCTTACCGAAGAAGGCCGTTTGCTGGTCGGCTGGCCGACCAAACTGGCGCTGGCGCCGGACTTTGCCGACCGTGTCATCAGCTCATTGCAACGTGACGGCATCCAGCCAAGCCATCCCGCGCCGCTGCCCGAGTTGCCGAAGCCACCGATGGGTGTCCCGGCCTGGGAGCAACTGCTGCCATGAGCCAACCGACCCTGCATGACTTGCATCGCCCGCTGGGCAGCACCGGCCTGATGGTTTCGCCCCTGGGTTTGGGTACCGTCAAACTCGGTCGCGATCAAGGCGTGAAATACCCCAACGGCTTCCAGATCCCCGACGATGACGAAGCGCGCATGCTGCTCAAACTCACGCGCGACCTGGGCATCAACTTGATCGACACCGCCCCGGCCTATGGTCGCAGTGAAGAACGACTCGGCCCGTTGTTGCGCGGTCAACGCCAGGACTGGGTGATCGTCAGCAAGGTCGGCGAAGAATTTGCCGACGGCCAGTCCCGCCACGATTTCAGCGCCGCGCATACCCGGCTCTCGGTGGAACGCAGCCTGCAACGCCTGGAAACCGATTTTATCGATCTGGTGCTGGTGCACTCCGACGGCAACGACCTGGCGATCCTCAACGACAGCGAAGTCTACGCGACCCTCGCCGCGCTCAAGGCCGAAGGCAAGATTCGTGGCTATGGTTTCTCCGGCAAAACCGTCGAAGGCGGTTTGAAGGCTCTGGAACAAGGTGATTGCGCCATGGTCACCTACAATCTGAACGAACGGAACGAGAAGCCGGTCATTGACTATGCTGCTGATCACGGCAAAGCCATCCTGGTCAAAAAAGCCCTCGCCAGCGGTCACGTCTGCCTGAGTCCAGGCGTGGATCCGGTGCGCGCCAGTTTCGAGTTGTTGTTTGAACATCCGGGTGTGGCCAGTGCTATTGTCGGGACCATCAATCCGCTGCACCTCGCCCACAACGTCGCGACCGTTGCCCAGGTCCTACGTAGCAACTGATGCCGCCCCACGCGGCCTTAAGCAGGAGCCGACATGCCGCGTACGCTCATTAGAAAGAACCCGAGCAACTTCAAGACCCTGCCGTTATTCGTCGAAGCGACTCCTGAAGGCCTGAGTTATCAAAGCGTCGGGATGCCGCTGAATTTTTCCCAGACGTTGCAACGTCGCCGCCCGGTGACGGTGGCTGACAGCGAACGGTTCGCCGTGGAGCTGGCCAATCTCGGGGTTTCGGTGCGCCTGACCCTGCATTGGCAGAACCGCGATTACTGGGTGTTGGTACGTCAGCGTCGGCAAGACCGTGGCGACGTGGTGCTCAAGCTGATCTCCGGTTACGTGCCGGCCCACGAACTGAACCTGCCGCTGCACACCGCCATCCAGGAGATTGCCGAAGAGTGCCTGCTGGAAACGCCGGAAGGCTGGCTCGGCGGGCGTTTCAACGACACCTGGCTGCCGGCGCCCTACTCCGCCGCGCTGCACTATCGCGAGGCGTTGCCGTTTCGGCTGACGCCGCTATCCGGCTCGGCGCGGCCGGTGCGCTGCGCCAACCTGCAGTTGATCGAACGCCCGCGCGCCTACGTGCATCTGCCGACGGCGTCGCTGCAATTGATCTATGACTTGCGCCTGGACGTGCCCAAGGAAGCCAAATCCCTGAGCCTGTTTCATGTCGACGAACGACTGGAGGGCGATCAACTGGTGGCCCGCCTCGACCGCAAGCGTCCCGACTTGTACCTGATGCCGTTGCAGGACGGCCAGCCGATGGCCGAGTTGTATACCCTGAAAAAGGATCAGCTTTACCCGGCGAGCACACGCGGATTGTATCTGGCAGAGAGCTTTGCCCAGCAGCAAGGCTGGCTGGTGCGCGATGAGCGGATTCGCTGGAAGGATTGGGTGCGCCAGCAAGGCTTGAACCCGCCGGGGAAGGATTCCGGTTTGGCGCGGTTGCGCGGGAAGGCGAAGCAATTGCTGAAAAAGATCGTACCGCGCAAGAAGGTTAGTTCTTAAACCCCAGCAGGTGTACACCTGCCCCTGTAGGAGCTGCGATGCGGCGGCCCGACTTGCCAGCGATGGGCTAAAGGACGCCGCGTTTATTCAGGAAACACGCGTCATCGTTAACGACCATCGCTGGCAAGCCAGCTCCTACAGGGTTTGGTGTCACTCGGATTTGCGGATTTTTTCGACTATCGCGGTCGTGGAACTGTTTTCCACCAGCCCCAGCACTTTTACCGTTCCGCCATACGCCGTCACGATGTCCGCACCGACGACCTGGTCGATCCCGTAGTCCCCACCCTTGACCAGCACGTCCGGCTTGACCTCGCGCAGCAGGTTTTCCGGGGTGCCTTCAGGGAAGCTGATCACCCAATCCACCGCACCAAGACCAGCCAGTACCGCCATGCGACGGTCGACGCTGTTGATCGGACGACCCGGCCCTTTCAGGCGGCTGACCGAAGCATCGTCGTTGACCGCAACGATCAGACGATCGCCTTGAGCGCGCGCCTGTTCGAGATACGTCACGTGGCCGGCGTGCAGGATGTCGAAGCAGCCATTGGTGAAGACAATCTTCTCTTTATGCGCACGCGCATCGTCGACCGCCAGCAACAACTGCTCAAGGCCCAGCACACCGCGCTCGGAACCTTCTTCACGCTGGATGGCGCGACGCAGTTCCGGGGCACTGATGGCCGCCGTACCGAGCTTGCCGACAACGATGCCTGCCGCCAGGTTGGCCAGGGCCACGGCGTGAGGCAATTCCTCGCCCGCGGCAATCGCCGCCGCCAGGGTGGAAATGACCGTGTCACCGGCACCGGTCACGTCGAACACTTCACGTGCACGAGCCGGCAGGTGCAACGCCGGATGATCCGGGCGCAACAGGGTCATGCCGTGTTCGCCGCGAGTCACCAGCAACGCGCCGAGGTCGAGGTCGTGCATCAGCTGCGCGCCCTTGCTCACGAGTTCATGCTCATCGGCGCAACCGCCGACGATGGTCTCGAACTCGCTGAGGTTCGGAGTGATCAGGCTCGCACCCCGGTAGATCGAGAAATCCTTGCCCTTGGGATCGGCCAGCACCGGAATGCCACGGGCACGGGCGGCCTGGATCAGCACTTGATGATTTCTCAACGCGCCTTTGCCGTAGTCGGACAGCACCAGCACCTTGATGCCTTCGAGCAGTTCATCGACTTGCTCGCCGAGCGCCAACGCGTCGGTGGCGAAGGGTTCTTCAAAGTCGATACGCAGCAGTTGCTGGTGACGGCTCATGACCCGCAGCTTGACGATGGTCGGCTGGTGCGCGATGCGCTGGAACAACGCCCGAACGCCAGCGCCCTTGAGGCTGTTGGCCAGGCTGTCGGCGGCTTCATCGTCGCCGGTCACGCCGACCAGCGAGGCTGGCGCGCCGAGGGCGGCAATGTTCAGGGCAACGTTCGCGGCACCGCCCGGGCGGTCCTCGATTTGCTCGACTTTGACGACGGGTACCGGCGCCTCAGGGGAAATCCGTGAGGTACCACCATGCCAGTAACGGTCGAGCATGACATCGCCGACCACCAAGACAGGGGCTTGATCGAATCGCGGCATGGACAACTTCATGGAGCAACCCACATACAGAATGAACAGGGGCGGGATATTAACACAGGGTTGGCGTGGGCTTGTGTGGCGGCTGCAACGGGATGATTTTGCAGAGTTTATTGCTCATTTATTGAGCAATAAACCCGATAACCGCTGGCAAGCGTCTGCCATCTCCAGCGTTTGCGTGTCGATTTCACACTCGGCACACAACGGTGCCTCGTAGGGACTGTCGATCCCCGTGAAATCCTTGATCCGTCCTTGCCGGGCCGCCCGGTACAAGCCTTTGGGGTCGCGCTGCGCGCACACCGCGAACGAGGTGCTCACATACACCTCGATAAAATCGCCCTCGGCGAACAGCCGCCGCGCCGCATCACGCTCGGCCCGAAACGGCGAAATCGCCGCAACAATCACGATCAGGCCGGCATCGACCATCAGGCGGGCCACTTCGGCCATGCGCCGGATATTTTCCCGACGACACTCAGCCCCCATCCCCAGGTCACGACACAGACCGGCGCGCAGATTGTCACCATCGAGCACAAAGGTATGCCGCCCGAGCTCGTTGAGTTGCAGCTCAAGGGCATTGGCCAGCGTTGACTTGCCCGCGCCGGACAACCCCGTCAGCCAGAGGCAGCGCGGCCGCTGCGATTTGATCGCGGCACGGTCGTTGATCGACAGCGACAACGCATAAGGCCTGATCCCGGGGACTGACATCGACAGCGCCTCATTCATAACCGAGCATCTCGTAATCGCGCTGGTACACCCGCCGTACCAGCCGACGGGTGCGTACCGAGCAAAAGTCACGGGCAGGCGCCGTGCGCCGCTGCTGCGAGCTGTTGATGTGCGGCAGCGGCACCGCGTCGCCTACCTGCTCGCACACGCGCTGAAAGTCACGCTCCAGATGCTCCTGATAGCCAATGAAATCCAGCGCCAGATGCCCGAAGGAATCGGTGAGAAAATCCGTTTGCGCAGCAAAATGCAGCTGCCGGTGGATCGTTTCCGGGTGCAGCCAGCGAGCGACGAAATCGTCGAAATCGCGGTAGTGGCTGACCAGCTTTTGCGCAGGTTGATCGCGCAGGCTCAGCTCGTTGCCCCGCAGAAAAGCGTAGGCCGAGTACGCCCTTTCCAGCGGATCGCGAACAAAAGCAAACTTGAAACTGTCGGCAAACTGCTCGGGAAATTGCTGTTCGTACCAGTACAAGGGCAAGTGCCCCGGGCTCCAGCCATCGAACAGCGCCGCACAGACACTGCTCCCGGCGCATTTGGGGACGTGAATGAACAGACAGGAACGCTGTGTGAAAGGCTGGGGGTAGGACAGGTTGGCCGACATCGACCGATTGACCACCTGACGGTCCACGACCGACAGACGCCCCAGCAAGAATTGCCGTTGCGCCTTGGGCAACAGCTTCCAGAGATAACGTTGCAACATTGCAGCACCCGCGCGAAGGGGATGGCCCCCTCGATTGAAGTCAAAGTTCGTTCAGGAACCTTAACAAGCGCGTTGCCGAGATTTATTCAGGTTTGGTCAAGAAAGGTAAAGGTCTGGATACAATTCACCGGACGCATTGCACGTCGGTTAGCGCGAGGGTGAGCCAGGCTCACCCTCGCGTCGGGTCAGGCGATGTTTTCTGCCGGTGCATCGAGCCCCATCGCATGCAGGCGCGAGTAGTAGCCGTTTTGCGCCAGAAGCTGGGCATGGGTGCCGCGCTCGACAATTTCCCCATGGTCCATGACCAGGATCATGTCGGCCTTCTCGATGGTCGACAAGCGGTGAGCGATCACCAGCGTAGTGCGACCTTTCATGACCTGATCCAGCGCCGCCTGAATGTGTCGCTCGGATTCGGTATCGAGCGCCGAAGTCGCCTCGTCGAGAATCAGCAACGGTGCGTTCTTCAACAAGGCCCGGGCAATCGCCAGACGCTGACGCTGACCACCGGACAGCAACACGCCGTTTTCGCCGACCTGAGTGTCCAGGCCTTGCGGCATTTGCGAGATGAAGTCCATCGCATAAGCGTCCGTGGCGGCCTTTTCGATGTCTTCACGCGGCGCACCGGCAAGGTCGCCGTAGGCAATGTTGTTGGCAATGGAGTCGTTGAACAGGGTCACATGCTGCGTCACTTGCGCCACATGCCGACGCAGATTACGCAGACGGTAATCTTCGATTTCTACGTCATCAAGCAGGATCTCGCCGGTTTCATGGTGATAGAAACGCGGAATCAGACTGGCCAGGGTCGACTTGCCGCTGCCGGAGCGCCCCACCAGCGCAATCATTTGCCCCGGCGCCGCGCTGAAGCTGATGTTCTTCAGCACTTCACGGTCGGTACCCGGGTAAGTGAAGCTCAGGTTACGCACTTCAAGGTGACCGCTGACGCGATCGCGCTCGACGGTGCCGTTGTCGATCTCAGGCTCGACGTCCAGTTGCTCGAAAATGCTTTCGGCACCGGCAACGCCTTTCTGGATGGTCGAACTGACTTCCGACAGCTGGCGAATCGGTTTCGGCAACAGGCCGGCTGCGGTGATGTAGGCCACCAGGTCACCTGCGGTGGCGTCGCCGCGCAGGAACAACACGAGGAACATCAGCACCGCCATAGCGGTGTAGATCACCAACTGCAGCATCGGCGTGTAGACCGCGCCGGTCTTGGTCATGCGCAATTGCTTGTCGGTGTTGCCCTGACTGGCTTCGGCAAAGCGCCGCTCTTCATAGCTTTCGCCGCCGAAGCTGCGCACCACGCGATAGCCCTGAATGGTTTCGGAGGCCACGTGCGTCACGTCGCCCATCGCCACCTGGATCTTCTTGCTTTGCTTGCGGAATTTCTTGCTGGCGCTGCTGACCATGATCGCGATGACAGGCAGGATCGCCACCATCACCAGAGTCAATTGCCAGTTCATCCACAACAGGTAGCCAAACAGGAACACCACGGTCAGGCCTTCGCGAATGACCACTTTGATGGCATCCGTGGCAGCACCGGTGACCATGGTCACGTTGAAGGTGATGCGCGAAATCAGGTGCCCGGAGTTATGGGTGTCGAAATAACGGTTGGGCAACACCAGCAATTTGTTGAACAGCTCGACGCGCAGATCGTGAACCAGCCCGAGGGAGACCTTGGCCAGGTAATAGTTGCCCAGGAACGACCCCAGGCCTTGCCATGCCGCGATCAGGATGATCAGCAGCGGCACGGCCATCAGCAACTGCAAGTCTTGCAGGTAGGGAACATTCGGGAAGAGCACCGCTTCCGGGTTGCTCAAGCCGTCGACGAAGTATTTGAGAATCCCGGCCAGCATCGGCTGTGTCGAGGCAAAAATCACGAAGCCAATGATACTGATGGCAAACAGGCCCCAGTACGGGCGCACATACGACAGCAGGCGCAGGTAAATCTTCAAGCTCGACGGCGCAGGCGAATCAGGGCTAGTCATGAGAACCCGTTGTATGAGAAAAGAGCCCGCGAGTGTAACACAGGCCATTTTAGTCGCTGAGCTGCGGTAATATGGCCGGCTATCCATGCCTCACGGCGTCGACCCCGGAGTATTGATGCAAGCGCTTGACCACACCCGATACCTCGCCCTGCGCGAGGGTGCACAAGTCCTTGAAGCGGATGGTTCGGGAGACAAGGTGCTGCGGTTGACGGACGGCTCGATCCTCAAGCTGTTCCGCCGCAAGCGTCTGTTGTCGTCGGCCGCTTGGTATCCGTACGCCAAACGTTTTGCCGACAATTGCGATGCATTGCGTGAACGGCACATTCCCTGCCCGTCGATTCGTCAGGTCTACCGCATCGCGAGTATCGCGCGCGACGCCGTGCACTACGATCCGTTACCGGGTCAGACCCTGCGTCAGTTGCTGGACGACGAAGGCGACGCTGATCCGCTGCGCGGCCAGTTGGGGGCGTTCATGGCGACCCTGCATGAGCGCGGGATCTATTTCCGCTCGGCGCACCTGGGCAACATCGTGCTGACGCCCGAGCATCAATTGGGTTTGATCGACATTGCCGATATGCGGGTCTATCGCCGTCCGCTGCGCAAGACCCTGCGGCTGCGCAACTTCAAGCATATGGTGCGTTACCCGCAGGATCGCCAGTGGTTGCTCGACGATCGCGGTGAGGTGTTCATGCAGAATTATGGCCAGACCCAAAGCGTTTGCTCTGCGGAAGAACTGAGCATCGCCCTGCAAAAATGATCTGGACGCCTTCGCCTCCGGGGAGGAGGCGAAGGTCAGGCATTACGCCAGAGCCTGGCGCTGCGCTTTCAATGCACGCGAGAGAATCATCGCCGAAGGCAGCAACACCAGTGGCCATAACTCGTCAGGGTTGCCGATCAGCAGGCTGCCATCGAAGTTCAGCATCACCAGCGCACACGCCAGGTACATGCCCCAGGCATCACGCAGTCGCCAGGCCTGCCAAAGCGAAGCCACCATCAGCGCGACAAACAACACCAGCGCCACCGCGCCGCCGTAAAGCCCCATGGCCACGAAAATGTTATGCGGATGCTGGATCGGCATCGTGCCATTGAGCAACTGATCGGTATGGAAACCGACGCCACAGCCCAACGTCCAGCCACAACGTTCCCACTCGCCGACCATGATGTGGAAAATCTCGATACGGTACGAATCACCCCGCGTCCAGAGGCTCAGGTACCAGGGTTCGTTGTGTACCGCCAGGAACAGAAGGCCCAGGATTACCAGGCAGATCGCCAGGGCGCTGCCAACCAGTCGCGGCTTCTGGTAAACGCCATAAAGCACCCAGCAGCCCAACAGAAACACGGCACCCACCAACGCAGTACGCGTCTGCAGGACGAACACCACTGCGAACACCGACAAGACGATGGCAACGGCAGCTTCAATCAGCTTTCGCTCTCTGAGCCAGACCGGCAATGCCAGCGCCAACGAACAGAACAGCCAGATGCTGGCATAAATGACGTTCTGCAAACGTGCCGGCAGCAGCGCAACACGACTGCCGAACGCGAACTCACCGGTCGCCCAGCTATGGAACGCGCAAATGAAAATGTACAGCGTCAAGATCCAGAACTGCGCGCGAACAAACGCAAGACTGCGGAAAAACTGCGGATCGGTGAACGCACCGGCCACCATGACAAACATCAGCACATAAACGATGTGTTTGAAGAACTGTGGCTCACCGGCATTCATCGCAGGCACCAAAAACCACAGAAGCAAAGCCAGCCATCCCCACGCCAGCGATTGCTTGAGCAGGCCCGCGCCTTTCTCCTTGATCAGGAACACCAGGCCCGGCAAGACCATCAGGCCGTAAAACAGATTATTGGTCCACTTCGATGACCAACCCACCACAAAGCTCAAGAGAAACAGGCAGAGCGCCAATCCAAAATACGACGTGAGGGTAATTCTTTCTGGCTTCATGCCACTAAATCCCATTGACTGCCCAACCTATTGCCACTCCGAGAATAAGAGCCACGATCAACTTGATCCGATCGAGACGCTTGCGCCGTAACTTGTTTTTGCGTTCCTGCGGAACCACCACATGCTCGCCGAAACCGGTATGCAAGACCGCATCGTTTTCCAGAATCAACGCATAGCGGTTTTCCCCGGCATACAGCCGCGACAGGTCTTTCTCCCCGGAGTACGCAGCATACGGCGCATGAATGAGGTAATCCGCGCGACGGCGTAGCCCTGGATTCAGGGAAAAACCCTGCCAGTCCGCCTTGTGCGAGCCCAATACGTAGAAAGGAATGCCGTGGCTGACTTTGCGCTCGTTCAAAAACACATAAGGGCTGTGAACCTTGAGGTCATGATTGAAGCTGCGCAGCCACACCTGCAAGGCTTGCGGATCTTCTTCCAGCAAGCATTGGGACTCTTCGATAAAGCCTTCGCGGTAGAAGTCCCAGTCGTCTTCGCAGTGGAAAATCCACGAGGTCTGCACCTCGGCATAGGCCGCATCGATGGATCGTAGCTGCCCCAGTCGCGGATTGTTGATGAAGAACCGGGTATGCGCCCGCCAGTGCTCCGGAATGCAGGCCTCGACGGCGCTGTCGCCGGAGTCCTCGGTAATGAATACCCTGCGGATGGGAGCCGTATTGAACCGGTCAAACGTCTCCAGGGTTCGCTTCAACAGATCGAAGCGACCGCAACTGGTGATGACGACCGAAATGTCGCTAGTCTCGCTGAACAGCATTTATTTACACCGCTCCATTAGTGGTTTTACCGCCGGCTTCACAGCCCGAGCGTTAAGCGTATTTTTTCTTTCCAGCCCAGCGGAACGTGCTCGCGTAGCGGCGCGCGCAAGGCGTCGACAATCGCATGCCCAACGGCGCGGAAGGTGTAACGCTGCTCTACCAGAGCCTGCCCGGCCAATGAAATGGACTCGGTCAGCTGCGGGGACTCACGCAACACCGCGAGTTTTTCCCTCAATTCATCGCGCGTTCGATAAAGCACAATGTTGTGCATATCGACAAAACCCAGTGCGCGATTCTCTTCTTCGCCCTGATCGTAAGCAAACAACACACAACCACAGGCCATAGCCTCGAAATTCTTGATCATGTATTCGCCCATGCCGACATCGGCACTCACGAAATAACGGATCCGGCTCAACGTCTCGCAGTATTCCTCACCCGACTTGGTGCGCGTGATCAGCAGGTTTTCGACTTCGGCCACGGACTCTAGCATCGCCCTGCGCCCGGCATAGGCAACACTGTTCAGGCTGCCGACGAAACCCAGCTCGATATCACGTTCACGCTGACGGTTCTGCAACAGCGCCTGATCGTAGCCCTTGGGCACGAAATGCGCGTCGAAGCCTTCATCGCACAGGCGCTGGCTGACCATGTAACCCGAGCTGATCACCCGCGCCCAGGGCAACTTGCGGTAATGGGCGCTGAACTTTCCGGTGTACTTGCACGGAATGTAATTCTGGTAAGCATCGTGTTCCAGAATAACCAGATTGGGCAGGGTCTGTATGAACCTCACCTGTCTGATTTCTTTTTTGAAGCGCAGGAAGAACACGATCCGGTCATAGCGGGAGACATCTACGTGCTTGCGAAAGTAGCCACGCAAGTCGTCCTGTTCCTCACTGGTCAATTCGCGTTTGTCACACTCGCACTGCTCGGCGATACCGTCATACAGTCGATCGAGGATCGCTCGCTGCTCTTTCTGCACCAGAAACAGAACTTTCAATTGGTCTCTCTCTTTCCCGACAGCTCATGGACCCAGAACAACTCATGGCGTCGCACCGCTTTACGGAAGAACTCGTTTTCGCCAAAAGCCGGCCAGTGTCTGCCCGCCAGACAACGCTGTATCGCCCGGCGAAGTAAACGCTTGAGGGGAAGTCGCGGCTGAAGGTCGTGCATCATGCCCAACGACATGGCCTTATGCCACTGTTTTTCGGTCGACAGGCAAAGCGACCAAGGGCGCAACGGCTCTTCGGCACTGATCTGCGGAGGCATCGCCACACCCGCGCCAGCATCACCCATTGGCCAGCGATCGTTATCGTGCAGGTGATTCGCGTAATGCAACAAGGTTTCGGGCTGCCAGGCTGTACCGCCCAGCGCCTGCATCACCGCCTGCTGCGAGCACTGATGATCCGGGTGCGGGTCAAAGCGCGGATGCGGCAAGACAATGACCTGAGGCTGAATGCGCTCGATCAGTTCTTTCAGGTCGGCCAGCAGGTTGTTCCAGGACGGCACGCCATCCACGTCACTGCCCAGGGCGAACGGATTGAATCGGCGAAAATAGCGGGTATCGTCCAGTTGCGCCTCGCGGGACAGCACGGCCTCGGCCGGCGCGTTTTGCATGGCAGGCAACTGCAGACAGAAGTAGCCCAGCTGGACACAGCGCTCCTGGGGTACGCCACCCCACAATGGCACGCTGATACTGTCCCAGGCGCGAAGCGATCCTTTCAACCGGGATGCTTCGACGCCTTTGAGCCCCATCTGTTGATAGTGTTCGGCCTCGATTTCACCGGCGGTCAACGTCACGATCCAGCTTTCGCTGGCACTGCTGTACAAGCCGAACGCGGCCAATTCGGCATCGTCGGCATGGGGCGCGATCACCATCACCCGCCGATTGCTGTAATCCGGATGTTCGAACGCCCAGAGCACCGGTTCGCCGAGCAATCGGCAGAAACGCCCGCGCAGACGCAGCTCGCCTTTGGACAGAACCTGCGCCTGGCCGCTGAGGTTGAGGTAACGCAGACCGTTCACACCACGCTCAAAGACTTGCCGGTCCGGACTGTCGCCACCCGACAATTCCACTATCGGGTCGAGAAAGCGCCCCAGCCAGGTGCTTTTGATCCGTAACGCCAGCACCAGGGTCGCGTCGTCAACCAACATGACGCCGTCATCCAGCCGCAAATGCTCACCGTCCAGGTGAACCTTGGGTTGTTGGGTATAGGGCGGGAAGCTGTACTCGTAATCGTCTTTGGGCGAATAAAACAAATGGTCGGCAAACCATGCTTCGTGAGCGATCCAGCCCAGGACCGCCAGAATCAGCGGCAACCACCAGGCCACCAGCACGCCGATGGCAATCAACAGCACCAGCGCAACCAGCAGGCCGATGCGTTTCTGGCGCCGATGGCGCTTGAGCAATTGCTGTTTACGGCTCATGGATTGGCTCATACGGTGAAGACTGGCACAGGATTGCACCAGCGATCCTTGTATTCACGATCGGCGCGACCGAAGGAGAAGCGCAGGGGCTTGTCCAGCGCCCGTGCATGCTCCCAGGCACTTTGCGTATTGAGAAAGCTCAGCACGCTGCCAGGGCTGAACTCGCGGGTTTGCGGATCCACGCCGCCATTGATGTACTCGACACTGATCCATTGCGGCGCTTCGACGCGGTAAACCAGTTGAATCGCGATCGGCGCGTCGTTGAGGAAAATCACCGAGCCGATCAACAAATCACGCAACAACTCGATCACTTCGCCCATGCGCTCGGCGCCGGTGGCAGCAAAGCCCCAGCGACGCTTAAACAGGTCGCAATAAATCGCGGCCAGTTCTCGGCTGGAAAACTCGCTGACTGGCCGCACCACACCGCCCGCCTCCTCCAGCAAGCGCAATTCGCGGCGCTGGTTGTAGCGAAACTTTTTCGACAACTCTTCCGGAGTGCGGGCCATGGCCAATTGTTCAGCCTGCAACCTGATGCCGGCGAACCGGCCTTCATTCAGTGCTGACAGATAACGGGCGCGATGGCGCAGGGGCGCTTGCGTATCAGCAGCGGCCGGCAGGATGAGCTCGGCATTGCCGAGGTCGAACAGGCCTTTTTTACCGTTGCGCTTGAGCACGTCCTTGGACAAGGCAAGGTCGCGCCCCCAGGTCGGGATGGCCGCCTGGACGTCACCGTTTTGCGCCCAGGCCAGATAGCGCACGGGAATGCCGGCCAAATGAGCCAGTCGCTCGACGACCATCGGATGCGTCGCGACGCTGCCGCCATAACGGTGCCAGGCCTCGGCGTATGTCGAGGCATCGACCACCGCCCAGCCACGCTCGCGCCAGCCTTGTAGTCGGTTGAGCATCAGCCCCTCGGTGCCAGTTCGGTAACGTGTGGCAAACGCCAGAAAGCATCGCGTACGGCACGGTCGGAGAAGCGTTCACGCAAGCGGTCGAGCATCAGCTCGGCGCACTGGCGACGTTGTTGCTCATCCATTGCGGCCAGATGGTGCAGCCCTTGAGCCAGGTGCCCGGCATCGCCCAACGGGAACAGAATGCCAACGCCTTCCACCACTTCCTTCGCGCCGCCACACGCCGTGGCGAGCAACGGTACGCCGGCAGCCATGGCCTCCAGCAGCACCATGCCGAACGGCTCGTGATCGGAACTCAGGGCAAACACATCGAAGGCACGGAAATAACGCCGAGCCTCGGGCACCTGCCCAAGGAACAGTACGCGATCGCCAATGCCCAACTCGCGGGCCTGGGCCTTGAGGTCCTGCTCCAGCCGACCGGTACCCAAAACGACCAGTTGGCTGTTAGCCGGCAAACCCGGCAGAGCCGTCGCAAAACCTTCCAGCAACGTGGCCTGATCCTTGTCCGGGTGCAGCCGCCCGACGTTGCCGACAACCCAGGCATCCATCGACAACCCCAGGGTTTCCCGGGCTTCACGAACGGACACCTGGCTGTCTTGCAAGGTTTGCACATCGATGCGGTTATAGAGTGTCTGAATCCGCCCGGCCGGCCATTTCGGCAAGCAACTGCGCATGTCATCGCGCACCGCGTCGGAAACCCCGAGCAGGCTCAGGCGCTTGCGGAAAATATGGGCGAAGAGTTTGCGTGTGCCGCGCTTGTAGTCATCAAACGCATGATGCACACCGATGACCGGCAACGAAGTGCCCAACAAGGCGATGTAGATCGGCTTGAAACGATGAGCGATGCAGAAGCTGAAGTTGCGCGAAGCGGCGATCTTGCGCAGATCGCCGATGGCCCCCAGCTTCAGGCCACGAATGGCCTTGGAGCTGTACTCCATGAACAACACTTCATCGGAAGCACAGCCCGCGGCAACCTCGCTGTCTGCAACCCCGGTCAGAAACACCGTGGTCACTCGATAACCGGTCCCCGCGAACAGGCTGGCGTACTGCCGGGCGCAGTCCAGAAACGGCCCGTCATAGCCGTGACAGAACTGCAGCACATGGCGTTCAGCCGAGCGTGTCATATGCGTCCGCGCCCTCTTTGACCACCAGGATGTCTTCCATGATCAGATACTGCAGGTCGGAGCCGAAGAACATGTTCAGGGCATCCGTAGGCGAGCAGATCATCGGCTCGCCACGACGGTTGAGCGAAGTGTTCAGCGACACGCCGTTGCCGGTCAGCACTTCCAGCGCCTTCATCATGTCGTAGTAGCGCGGGTTGTATTCGCGCTTGAGCACCTGGGCCCGGGACGTGCCGTCTTCGTGGACGACTTCCGGCACGCGGGTTTTCCACTCTTCAGCCACTTCGAAGGTGAAGGTCATGAACGGCGCCGGGTGATCGATCTTGATCATCTGCGGTGCGACGGTGTCGAGCATCGACGGGCAGAAAGGCCTCCAGCGCTCGCGGAACTTGATCTGGTGGTTGATGCGGTCAGCCACGCCGGTCGCGCTCGGGCAACCGATGATCGAACGACCACCCAAGGCACGCGGACCGAACTCCATGCGACCCTGGAACCATGCGACCGGGTTGCCGTCGACCATGATCTTGGCAATGTTTTCCGGCATGTTCTCGAGCTTGCGCCATACCGGCTTGCTCGGGTGACGGGCGCATGCTGCCAGCACGTCTTCGTTGCTGTACGACGGGCCGAGGTAGACGTGTTCCATCTTCTCGACCGGCACGCCACGGGCGTGAGACACGTAAGCCGCTGCGCCGACCGCAGTGCCGGCATCGCCGGACGCAGGCTGGACGAACAGCTCTTTGACGTCGTCACGGGCGATGATTTTCTGGTTGAGCTTGACGTTCAACGCACAGCCGCCGGCGAAGGCCAGCTTGCCGGTTTCCTTGAGCACGTCGCCCAGGTAATGGTCGATCATCTGCAACGCCAGTTTCTCGAACAGCGCTTGCATGCTCGCGGCGTAGTGGATGTACGGCTCGTCGGCGATGTCGCCTTCGCGCTTGGGACCCAGCCACTCGATCAGCTTCGGCGAGAAGTAGAAACCCTTGCCCTTCTCTTTATAACGGCGCAGGCCGATGACGTTGGCGTAGTCGGTGTTGATCACCAGCTCGCCGTTCTCGAACGAGGCCAGGCGCGAGAAGTCGTACTTGCTGGCGTCGCCGTACGGCGCCATGCCCATGACCTTGAACTCGCCGTCGAGCATCTCGAAACCGAGGAACTCGGTGATCGCACCGTATAGGCCGCCCAGGGAGTCCGGATCGAAGAATTCCTTGATCTTGTGGATCTTGCCGTTTTCGCCGTAACCGAAGAAGGTCGTGGCGTACTCACCCTTGCCGTCGATGCCGAGGATCGCGGTTTTCTCTTTGAAACCGGAGCAGTGGTAAGCGCTGGAAGCGTGAGCCAGGTGATGCTCGACGGGCTCGATCTTGATTTTCTTCGGATCGAAGCCCAGTTGCTCCAGGCACCAGACGATCTTGTTGCGATAGCGCTTGTAGCGACGGTTGCCCATCAGGATCGCGTCGAGGGCGCGGTCCGGGGCGTACCAGTAACGCTTGGCGTAGTGCCAGCGCGCCTTGCCGAACAGGCTGATCGGTGCGAACGGAATCGCAACCACGTCAACGTCGGACGGCTTGATGCCCGCCTGCTCGAGGCAGAACTTCGCCGATTCGTAAGGCATGCGGTTCTTTGCATGTTTATCGCGCACAAAGCGCTCTTCTTCAGCCGCCGCGACCAGCTTGCCGTCGATGTACAAGGCTGCGGAAGGATCATGGCTAAGGGCGCCGGACAGGCCAAGAATCGTCAATGCCACAGGGGTCTAGCCTCTTTAGTCTGCATGCAGGCGCAACGCGCCTCAAAAATTAATGTGCCCTCGCAAGGGGCGAGAGACAGCTAAAGGGCGGGATTATAGCGTAAACATGCCGGGAATGACCCTACGGTTATCAGCGGCGTAAACATGACCCAAGGTCAGGACGCACGGCCAGGATCATCCGCGACCCGGCCGCCAGTAAATCCTGAGATTGCCATCGACCCCTTGCCGGTAAATCGTGTACGGCAAGGCAACGGTGTCCAGCGCACCGGACAATGCCAGGTCCAGCAAAACCAGTGGTACAAGAAAACCCGTGGGGTCTGGCGGTGCATTCAGCACACAAAAATCGTAGGCCATGCCGCTGTAGATACGCGGGATGGACTGGCAGTAGGTTTTTTGTTTGCGCAGGTCACGCGCCGCGTCTTCGTCATTTTGCAGGACGGTGACGGCGGTGCCGCAGCCAGATAGCGCCAGTGAGAATGTGCCGAGCAGAACAGCCGTTTTGATCGTCAAGATTTGCCCTCCATGAACGTCAGGCAAACTAGCATTGCGGCTATTCAGGGCACAGTTCATGGGGTCCGGAGATCATGTAGGACATTTCACAAGAACTTGTCCGCCAATCTCGGGTGACTGTTCCGGCCCCATCGCGAGCAGGCTCGCTCCCACAATGGAAGTACTGTGAACACAGATCCATTGTGGGAGCGAGCCGGCTCCGGGCGGCGTTCCGACGATAGGACCGAAGGCCCGATTCAGGCAGCGCTGGCGATTTCTTTGGGCAGCCGCTGATCGATGACCTGATACAGCGCGCTGCTCTCAGGCCAATTGCGCATGAACCGCGCCCGGTCCCGCGCATACGCCGGGGCGAAGCTGGCGAGCGAGCCGTGCTGACGCATCGCGTCCAGATCGATCAGTGCCCAGCGATCTTCCTGCCAGAACAGGTTGTGGCCCTTGAAGTCGCCATGACTGATCCGCTCGCGAATCAGTTCTGCAAACAACAGATCCAGTGCAACCAGCTCTGCCTCGGGCGCTTCACCGCTTTCAACGTACGGCGCAAACCGCTCGATGATGTCCGGGCCCGGCAAATGCTCGGTCACCAGATACGCCCGGCTGCGCAACCAGAGAAAACGTTTTTCCAGCACGGCCAGCGGTTTCGGCGTGGCTATACCGAGGAATGCCAGCCGATTGCCTTCGCGCCATGAGTGCCAGGCACGGCTCGGGCGCCAGAAGCGCTTGAGCCAGTGGGCAAAGCCTTTGATGTTGTAGCGCTTGATTACCAGCGTCCGACCGTCCACCGCGACTTTTCCGACACTCGCCGCGCCGCCGGTCTTGTACAGATGGCCCTGATCGAGCAATGCATCGGCCTGCTCCAGCACCGGCGACATCGCCGCTTCTTCCTCGCGGCGAATCGCCCGCAACCCGAAGGCCCCGCGCTGCACGCTGAACAGCGTGCATTCGCGTCCGACCTTGATCAGGAAGTCTTTCAGGCGCCAGCTGCGGACCTTGTCGATCTGTTTCTGCAACGCTTCCATGGGCAAGGCATGCTCGCCATTGCTCAGCAGGTAATAGACCAGCAATTCTTCGGTGAAAGGCTCCAGCGCCTTGGGCAACTGGGCGAAAAACACCCCGAGATTTTCCAGGACTTTCTGCCGCGACAATGGCTGGCCGGGGGTTTCACTGCAGATCCCCGCGCCGTCGATCAGATACAGTCGACCGCCCTGGCGCAGCAGGTTGTCCAGGTGCAGGTCTTCCTGCCACAGCCCTTTGCGGTGCATCTGGCCGATCGCGCCCAACGCCTCGGCCAACACGGCCCCTTGCCCATCCGCGAGCACCGGCAAGTGCTCGACCTGTTTCCAGGTATCCCCCAGGCTCTCGGCGCCTTCAAGGAAATCGAACAGCAGCCAGCCGCCCTCGCCGTCCTTCAAGCCGTCGGCCAGCAGTTGCGGCGTGGTCAGACCTTGAGCGGCGAGCAAGCGCACACCGTCCAGTTCTCGCTGGAAATGCCGGGCCGCCTTGGTGCCGACCAACAACTTGGCCAGCACCGGACGGCCACGCCAGACACCGGCGCCGACATAACGCTGGCCCGGCAACACCCGCAACAGACTCAACAATTGCAACTCGGCAGGGCCGGCGGCATCGGCCAGTGAAACGCTCAGCGGCAGAGCCGGGCTACGGCCGGCGCTTTTCAGTTCGGACAAACGCATCAGCGCGCCTCCTTGTGGCTGCGCCGCGCGGTCAGTCGCGCCAGCCAGCTATCGATCAGCGAACTGTCCTGCGATTGATCCAGGTAAGCGGCCAGCAATTCACGCACCTGCGCATCGCTCCACTCGGGCGCCCGCCGCGTCAACGGCTCCAGATCCTTGACCCGGTCACGCCGGCCCCACAGCAGCGGCCGGGTTTTCTCCAGATCGATCAATTGGGCCTGGTAACCATCGCCGGTGGCCCGCAGAAAAATGTGTTTGGGATAGAAGCAGCCATGAACCTGACGCGCCGCGTGCAGGCGCCGAGCCAGCTCGCCACACGCCTGCAAAATCGCCGAGTGCTGCGCGCCACTTAGCTCCGACCAGCGCTGCAACAGCGAATCCAGGTCATCCCAACCGTCCAGCGCACGGGTCAGCAGAATCGCCCGGACTTCGCCCTCGACTTTGCGCTCACCGAAGAACGCCGCTTTCAGCGCCGGAATGCCAAGCTTTTCATAACGACTGATGTTGCGAAATTCCCGGGCAAAACTGGGTTCGCCAAACGGCGCATGCAACGTGCGCATCTGGTAGTTGCTTTGCCGTTTGAGGTAGAAGCCGTGACCTTCAAGATCCAGCCGAAACACGCTGCTCCAGCCACCGCGCACGGTGTTGGGCTCATCCACAGCATCAAGCTGCCTGACCCAAAGCGCATCGAAGTTGCCGAGGCCGTGGCGCTCCAGTAGCGCACGGTCTTCAGCAGCCAGAAAATCAGTCATTCGCGTCCCTCGAAAAATCTAACCACGTGCCGGATCCGTTTTTTGTCGGCGGCATTGAGTCGTGTCCGTTGGCTGTATTGCAGGTAAAAGCGCAGGCGTTGAGTCGCCGACAGCTGATACTTGGCGACCTTGTCCAGGCACGCCAGATCCTTGGTGATACGGTACTTGAGCCAGAAGCCGCGCCAGAAATTACCGTTGGGGCAATCGATCAGGAACAGCCGGGCCTGGTCGTCGATCAACAGGTTGCGCCACTTCAGATCGTTATGGGTAAAGCGGTGGTCGTGCATGGTCCGGGTATAACCGGCCAATTGCCGACTGACATGATCGACCCAGGCGCGGTCCGCCAGTTTTGGATCATGCCGTTCAGCCAGGATGGACAGGTCTACGGTATGCGGCAGTTCAAGGGTAATCATCGCCCCGCGAGCGTACGCCGCACCACGCCGCTCCAGCCCCCAGGCCACCACTTCAGCAGTGGGAATGCCCCATTTGGCGAAGCGCTTGAGGTTCTGCCACTCCATTTTCACCCGTGGCTTGCCCAGATAACGGCGCAAGCCCTTGCCCGCGCCGACGTAACGCTTGACGTAATAGTTGACGCCATTGCGATTGACGCGGATGACTTCGGACAATGGGTCGTGAGTCAGTCGCTCGCCCTTAAGCGCAAACACCGCTTCAAGGCTGCCGAAATCTTCTGCCAGCTCGCTATAAGCAGGTTCCAGTTTCCAGCCCGACATCAGAGCGCATCCCCGTATCGCTGTTTACGGTCGTAGAGTTTGTTGGCCTTGCCTTCCAGCCAGGCGAGCAGCCCCGCTTCTTCCGACAGAATCTGGCGCAGCGGTTGCTGGAAGTAGCCCTTGAGGAAACGCAATTTGTCGCGCTGGGTCAAGCCGATGTCCAGGGCCGAGAAGTACAGCGCCGCCAGATCCTTGTTACGCCAGCGCTGGGTAATCGTCGGGCGGGTCTGGGCGCGGTGCAGGTCGATCACCGAAAGTTTGAAATCGTCGGCGGTCACCGGTTTATCGGTGTGCAGCAGGAAGTGGCAGATGTAGCAGTCGCGATGGTTGACCCCGGCGCGGTGCATCATGCCGGTCATGCGCGCGACTTCGGCGATCAGCGCGCGCTTGAGTTTGGGCTCCGGCGGTTGCTTGACCCAGTCGATACTGAAATCTTCGAGGCTGACGGTCGGCGCCAGCTCTTCGGTAACGATGAACGAATGCTGGTCCGCCGGGTTGCTGCCCTTTTCACCGTAGGCGACGGCGGTCATGGTCGGCACGCCGACTTCCTGCAGGCGCTGAATGGCTTTCCATTCCTGGCCCGCACCGAGCACCGGCAGTTTGGCGGTCAGCAGGTTCTTGAAGATCTCGCCCCAGCCAATGCCACGGTGGATCTTCACGAAAAAACCATTGCCGTTCACTTCAGTGCGCAAGGTCCGACGCGCTTCCAGCTCGCGATAAACCTCGCCCTGCAAGCCTTCGACTTCGGCGAACGGGTCGCGTCCGGCCCAAAGGCTCTTGAACGGTTCAGCCAGCATCAACTTCATTTAGCGTGCTCCGCCAGAATCACATCGGCCGCGTGTTGCGGCATGCTGTAGAGGTCGGCCGTTTCGGCGAAGGCCAGACCGTTGCGGCTCCAGGCCGCCCGTGCTTGAGCGTCGTTCAACATGCTGGTCAGGTATTGCGTCAGTTGCGCCTGATCAAAGGGTTCGTCCAGCACCAGGCCGGCGTCGGCCTCAGCGATGTAATGAGCGTAACCGCACACGGCGCTGACCAGTACCGGCAACCCGGCCACCAGGGCTTCGAGCAACACGGTCCCGGTGTTTTCGTTGTACGCCGGGTGAATCAAAAGGTCGGCACCCAGCAGAAAACGCGGGATATCGCTGCGACCCTTGAGGAACGTCACGTTGTCGCCGAGCCCCAAGGTGGCACTCTGCACCTGGAATAACTTGGGGTCATCCTGGCCAATTACAAACAGCCGGGTGCGTTTCTTCAGGTCAGCGGGCAATGCGGCCAGCGCCTTGAGACTGCGATCCACGCCCTTGGTCTTGAACCCGGAGCCGATCTGCACCAGCAACAACTCGTCGTCCTGCAGGTTGAATTCACGACGGAACCCGGCACGAATCTCAGCCGCATTCGGTGGCGCGCGACGGTCCTGAGAAATGCCCGGCGGCAGCAAATGGAAGCGTTCCAGCGGCGTGTCGTAATGCTTGATGAACAGCGGCTGCTGGACTTCGGAGATCATCAGCACTTCTGTCTTGGCGTCCTTGGCGAACACCGCGCGCTCGTACTCGGCGAAGTGCCGGTAGCGGCCCCAACGACGGTACAGCGAGTTGCGCAGGTTCTGCGCCTTGTCCTCGAAACAGCCGTCAGCGGCGTAGTAGACGTCCAGGCCTGGCATTTTGTTGAAACCGATCAGACGGTCCACCGGACGCTTGGCCAGATCTGCCTCCATCCACTCGCTGAGTTTCTCGTTGCGACGATGATTGAAGAACGCCTTGACCGGCGCCACCAGCACTTCGAAACCCGGCGGGATGTCGCCTTCCCAGATCAGCGTATAGACACGAATCTGATGACCGCGCTGCTGGCATTCCAGGGCAATGCGCATGAAATCGCGCTGCAAGCCCCCGAACGGAAAGTACTTGTACAAGACGAATGCCAATTGCATCAGCGCAGCTCCTCAGCCAGTAACAACGTGCTCAGTCGGGTCGCGACACGCTCGGGATTCAAACGCGTGAAGCACAGCGGCGACTCGCGTTTCAGGTCAAACCGGCGGGCATCTTCGGCCGTCGGTTGATAGGTGCATTTCTTTTGCAGGCAGGGTGCGCAGGGGAAATCGCTGGCCATGTGAATCTGTGCCTTGCCATACGCGCCGGTCAGGCCAGGGTTGGTCGGACCGAACAGCGACAACGTTGGCACATCGAGTGCGGCCGCGAGGTGACCGAGACCGGTGTCAACCGCCACGCACGCTTGCGCGCCGGCCAGCACTTTGCCGATGCCCGCCAGGTTCAACTTGGGCAGCACTTCGACGTGGCGCATGTCTTTGGCGATGCGTTCAGCCCGGGCCTTCTCGGCCGGATTGCCCCACGCCAGCTTCACGCCGACGCCCAGATAGCCAACGCGCTCGGCCAGTTCGCGCCAATAGGCTTCAGGCCAGTGCTTGGTGTCCCAGGTGGTGCCGTGCAGGAACAGCACGTAAGGATTCTTGCGCGGCAATTCCACCAGGCGCTCGACGTTCAGGCCGTAATCGCCCAGACCTTTTGGCAAGTCGTAGCCCAAGGCGATGGCGAACAGCTGACGCACTCGCTCCACCGCGTGTTGACCACGGGCGACCGCCAGGCGTCGATCATAGAAACGCGCAGCAATCGGCTCTCGCGCCGATCCTTTATCCAGGCCCGCCACCGGCGCCTTGACGTAGCGGGTCAGCAAGGCGCTTTTCAACAGGCCTTGCGCGTCAATCACCAGATCATATTTCGTGGCGCGAACGCTTTGCTTGAAGCGCTTCCACTCGCCACTCTTGATGGTTTGCCAGATGTTCTTGCGCCAGCGACGGATCGCCACCGGAATCACCTTGCCCACGGCCGGGTGCCAGGTCGGGATCTCGGCGAAACCTTCTTCCACCACCCAGTCGAACGTGATGCCGGGAATCGCCCGGGATGCGTCGGTCAACGCCGGCAACGCATGAATCACGTCACCCAGCGAAGAAGTCTTGATCAGCAGAACCCGCAAACTATTTGACCTCGACCGCAGTGCCCTGCAACCGCTGCAAGGCTTCGTTCACCGCTTGCGGCATTAGCTGGCGCAGGCAGTTGTAATGACCAAAGCGGCACGTGCGATCAAAGCACGGGCTGCATTCGATGCCCAGGCGCACGATCTCGACATGTTCGGCCAGCGGTGGCGTGAAACCCGGCGACGTCGAGCCGTACACCGCCACCAACGGGCGGTTCAGTGCCGCCGCGACGTGCATCAGGCCGGAATCGTTGGACACCACCGAGTCCGCGCAGGACATCAGGTCGATAGCCTCGGCCAGGGACGTGCCGCCGCTGAGGTTCACAGACTCTTCACGCAGGCCGGGAATCAGCCGCGCGCGAATGTCTTCGCCCACGGCGTGATCGTTTTTCGAACCGAACAGCCAGACTTGCCAGCCTTCGCGAATCTTCGCTTCGGCGACCTGGGCGTAATGCTCGGACGGCCAGCGCTTGGACTCGCCGAACTCGGCACCGGGGCACAGCGCCAACACCGGACGGTCGAGACTCAGGCCGAATTTGGCCAGCGCCGCTTCGCGGGTGACCGGATCGATCTGCAAGGCCGGGCGCGGATACGGTTTCGGCAGTTCAAGGCCGGGCTCGTACGCCAGCGCCATGAAGCGCTCGATCATCAGCGGGTAACGTTCTTTGTCCAGCGTGCGCACGTCATTGAGCAGGCCGTAGCGGAACTCGCCACGCCAGCCGGTGCGTTTCGGGATGCCGGCGAAAAACGGCACCAGCGCCGACTTCAGGGAATTGGGCAGCAGGATCGCCTGGTCGTACTGACCGGCCAGGGATTTGCCGATGCGCCGACGCGTCGCCAGTTCCAGCGCGCCGTGGCCGAGCGGAAAGCTCAAGGCCTGGCGAACTTCGGGCATGCGCTCAAGAATCGGCCGGCTCCACTCGGGGGCCAGCACGTCGATTTCGCATTGCGGGTGGCGTTGTTTAAGACACTGAAACAGTGTCTGCGCCATCACCATGTCACCGACCCAACTGGGCCCAACGATCAGAATTTTCATGTGGTTTCCAAAAACGAACCGGGGAGGCATACGCCTCCCCGCCTCGAGAATTCTACAAAACACTGCAGATCACCTGTAGGAGTGAGCCTGCTCGCGATGAGGCCATCACATCCTGAATTGATGGTGACTGACACTCCGCTATCGCGAGCAGGCTCGCTCCCACAGGGGTTATTGGTGTTTCAAGTAGCCGGTTTCAGCTTAACCCCAACTCTTTCCAGATCCGCAATACCTGCCGCCGCTCGTCCGCGAACTGGTCGCCCGGTATCACCCCGGCGTCCTTCTGCAAGGCCTGCCGGTGTGCGGCGGAGCGGTAGGCTTTATAGGCCTCTCGCAACAGGCTGGCGTCTTCGGCGGGCATCAACCCTTCGTGTTCCAGCTCTTCCAGAATGCGGATATTGTCGGTCCAGCGCAGCAATGGCGGGTGTGTTTCGGACCACGCCAGAGCCGCGTATTGCACCATAAATTCAATATCGACGATACCTCCCGCGTCCTGCTTGAGATCGAACGGCGCCGTGGCTTCGAAGGCATTCGCCCCGGTGCCGGCTGCGGTGCTCTTGCTGCCAAGGTTATCGCGCATCTTCGCGCGCATCTCGCTGACCTCCTGACGCAAGGTCGGCAAATCCCGAACTTTGCCCAATATCGCCGCACGAACCTTCTCAAACGCCTGGCCGACATCCTGACTGCCCACCAGCACCCGCGCCCGTACCAGCGCCTGATGCTCCCAGGTCCAGGCTTCGTTTTCCTGATAACGGGCAAACGCCCCGAGCGAACTCACCAGCAGGCCCGAAGCACCGGATGGTCGCAGGCGCATGTCCACCTCATACAGCTGACCGGAGTTGGTCTGGGCGGTGAGCAAGTGAATGATCCGCTGCCCCAGCCGGGTGAAAAATTGCGCGCCGTCGATCGGTTTCGGCCCGTCGGTTTCTGCCTGCGGATCGCCGTCATGAATGAATACCAGGTCCAGGTCCGAACCATGCCCGAGTTCCAGACCGCCGACTTTCCCGTAACCGACAATGATGAAGCCGGGATCGCACAAAGTGCCATCGGTGCGCTGCGGCGTGCCGTACTTGGCCACGGTCTGGCGCCAGGCCAGGGCCAGCACCTGTTCGAGGATCGCTTCAGCGAGCCAGGTCAGGTAATCGCTGACTTTCATCAGCGGCAGGCTGCCGGCGATTTCCGACGCAGCGACGCGCAAACGGTGCGCCAGTTTGAAATGGCGCAGGGCTTCCATTTGTTGTTCGAGGTCGTCCTCGGGGATTCGTGTCAGGCGCTCGCGCAACTCGGCGGCCAGCTCCGGCGCCAAGGGCGGCTTGAACAAACGGCCTTCGTTAAGCAATTCGTCGAGCAGCAGCGGGAAGCGCGTGATCTGTTCAGCGATCCACGGGCTCGCGGCGCACAAGGTCAGCAAACGTCGCAGCGCGCCGGGGTTTTCAGTCAGCAGCACCAGGTACGCGGAGCGTCGGGCCACCGCTTCGACCAGTGGCAGCACGCGCTCCAGCACCAGGTCCGGGTTGGCGTGCTCGACCGCTTGGGCCAGCAACCGTGGAATGAACGCATCAAGGCGTTCGCGCCCCAGACGCTGCATCGCGCGCAATTGCGGGCTGCTGCGCAGGCTGGCCAGGGCTTTCAGCGCTTTGGTGGCATCGGCGAAACCGCCCTCCTCCAACTGGCGACAAGCGGCCTCTTCGTCCTGCGCCTCCTCCCACAATGGCAGCCATTCCCCGCCGACCACCACTTCGCTTTCAGTGCCTTCCTCTTCATCAGGGTCAGCGATTACTTGGCCAAAGTGCCAGGCCACACGACCGCGCCAATACATCAGCCGCTCATGGAAAGCGTCCCAATCGGCGAAGCCCAACATAAAGGCAATGCGCGCCTGATCCTGCGCCCCGTCCGGCAACATCTGCGTCTGGCGGTCGGCAATCGCCTGGATCGCGTGCTCGGTGTAACGCAGGAATTCGTAGCCTTCGCGCAGCTCGCTGACCACCGCCGGCGGCAGGTAACCCTGACCTTCCAGCGTGCTCAGTACTTTTAATAGAGGACGTTGTTGCAGGCTCAGGTCGCGGCCACCGTGGATCAGCTGGAACGCCTGGGCGATAAACTCGACTTCGCGGATGCCGCCGGAGCCGAGCTTGATATTGTCGGCCATGCCCTTGCGCCGGACTTCCTGCTGAATCAGCTGCTTCATCGTGCGCAGCGCTTCGATGGCGGAGAAGTCCAGGTAACGCCGGTAAACGAACGGGCGCAGCATGTCTTGCAGTTGCGCGCCGGCCACCTGGTCGCCGGCCACCACCCGCGACTTGATCATCGCGTAGCGTTCCCAGTCTCGGCCCTGATCCTGGTAATACTGCTCCAGCGCGTTGAAGCTCAACACCAGCGCACCCGACGAACCGTAAGGGCGCAGGCGCATGTCGACGCGGAACACGAAGCCGTCGACGGTCATCGGGTCCAGCGCCTTGATCACGCGCTGACCGAGGCGGATGAAGAATTCCTGATTATCCAGCGAGCGTTTCACGCCGACGGTTTCGCCGCCTTCGGGGTAGGCGAAGATCAGGTCGATGTCCGACGACAGGTTCAGCTCGACCGCGCCAAGCTTGCCCATGCCGAGAATGACCATCTGCTGCGGCTCGCCGCTGCGTCGCCCGGTGGGCACGCCAAACTGCTGGCAATGCCGCGAGTACAACCACTGATAGGCCTGATCGATGCTCGCATCGGCCATGTCCGAGAGGTCGCGGCAGGTCTGGACCAGATCGGCCTGACGGGTCAGGTCGCGCCAGATGATCCGCACTTGATGGCGGGTGCGCTGACGGCGCAGGGCGCGACCGAGCTCGTCCTCGGTTTCAGCCGCGTTCACCGCTGCCGCAATCTGCGCGCACAGTTCGCCGGGAGCATAGCCACGGTCCAGCTCACCGGACTGCACCAGCGCCAGCAACATCAAAGGGTCACGTACGCTCTGTTCAATCACGAAGTCGCTGGCGGCGGTGACGCGGGCGAATTGCGCCCAGCGCTCAGGCGTCCAGGCGGACAGGCCATGATCATTATCAAGAGCCTCGACGGCCGCACGGAACGACTGCTCGGCGCGGGTGACAAACGGCAGGAGAATGCCGGGCAGTTCAGCAAGCGTAGGGAGGCTCATGGTCTATCCTTGATCGGCGTGTAGGAGGCTGCATGTAGTGAATTTTCAAATTGCACTACCTGATCGACTGTCGAACAAAGGTTAGAAATAGCTGAAATTTCTTTATTTTTGGCAGGCAGCATCAAGCTTTCACCTTTTTCGGTTGGCAAAAGACCAACCTTAACGATTATTCTCACAACGTAGCCGGAGGCCACAAGCCGCTCATCTGTAGTTTTACTACTCGTATATACATTCGAATAGCTGAAATGCCCGATGATTTGTAGTAAAACTACACGCCGCCGAATCCTACCTCTCGGCAATCCAAGAATTTATATCGTCTGCCCACAAGGCCAGTCGCAAACTCAGGCAACCGATTCTGGAAGCCTTTCCGCCCTGGAGCAAGCCATGCAAGACCTCGATCCCGTCGAAACCCAGGAATGGCTGGACGCCCTGGAATCGGTTCTCGACAAAGAAGGCGAAGACCGTGCTCACTATCTGATGACCCGTATGGGCGAACTCGCAACCCGCAGCGGTTCGCAATTGCCTTACGCCATCACCACGCCATACCGCAACACCATTCCCGTTACCCACGAAGCACGCATGCCTGGCGACCTGTTCATGGAACGCCGCATTCGCTCGCTGGTACGCTGGAACGCGATGGCCATGGTGATGCGCACGAACCTGAAAGATTCTGACCTGGGCGGTCACATCTCCAGCTTCGCTTCCAGCGCAACCCTGTACGACATCGGCTTCAACTATTTCTTCCAGGCCCCGACCGACGAACACGGCGGCGACCTGATCTACTTCCAGGGCCACACCTCGCCAGGCGTTTACGCCCGTGCGTTCATGGAAGGCCGCATCACCGAAGACCAGATGAACAACTTCCGCCAGGAAGTGGACGGTCAGGGCCTGTCGTCCTACCCGCACCCTTGGCTGATGCCTGATTTCTGGCAGTTCCCGACTGTATCCATGGGTCTGGGCCCGATCCAGGCAATCTACCAGGCGCGCTTCATGAAGTACCTGGAAGCCCGTGGCTTCATTCCGGAAGGCAAGCAGAAAGTCTGGTGCTTCCTGGGCGACGGCGAGTGCGACGAGCCGGAATCCCTGGGCGCGATCTCGCTGGCTGGCCGCGAGAAGCTCGACAACCTGATCTTCGTCATCAACTGCAACCTGCAGCGCCTCGACGGCCCGGTTCGCGGCAACGGCAAGATCATCCAGGAACTCGAAGGCGTGTTCCGCGGTGCTCAGTGGAACGTGACCAAAGTCATCTGGGGCCGTTTCTGGGACCCACTGCTGGCCAAAGACGTCGACGGCATCCTGCAACGTCGCATGGACGAAGTCATCGACGGCGAGTACCAGAACTACAAAGCCAAAGACGGCGCGTTCGTGCGTGAACACTTCTTCAACACGCCAGAACTCAAGGCGATGGTTGCAGACCTGTCCGACGACGAAATCTGGAAACTCAACCGTGGCGGCCACGACCCGTACAAGGTCTACGCGGCGTACCACGAAGCGGTCAACCACAAAGAACAACCGACCGTCATCCTGGCCAAGACCATCAAAGGTTATGGCACCGGTGCCGGCGAAGCGAAAAACACTGCGCACAACACCAAGAAAGTCGACGTAGACAGCCTGAAGTTGTTCCGTGATCGTTTCGACATTCCGGTCAAAGACGACGAGCTGGAAAACCTGCCGTTCTTCAAGCCAGAGCCAAACAGCGCCGAAGCCCGCTACCTGAGCGAGCGCCGCACTGCACTGGGCGGCTTCGTGCCACAGCGCCGCGCGCAGAGCTTCAGCGTACCGACGCCATCGCTGGATACGCTCAAGGCGATCCTCGACGGCTCGGGCGACCGTGAAATTTCCACCACCATGGCCTTCGTGCGGATCCTCGCGCAGCTGGTCAAGGACAAGGAAATCGGCCCGCGCATCGTTCCGATCATCCCGGACGAAGCCCGTACCTTCGGTATGGAAGGCATGTTCCGTCAGTTGGGCATCTACTCCTCCGTCGGCCAGCTCTACGAGCCAGTCGATAAAGACCAGGTGATGTTCTACAAGGAAGACAAAAAGGGCCAGATCCTCGAAGAAGGCATCAACGAAGCGGGCGCCATGAGCTCCTTCATCGCTGCCGGTACTTCGTACTCCAGCCACAACCAGCCAATGCTGCCGTTCTACATCTTCTACTCGATGTTCGGCTTCCAGCGTATCGGCGACCTGGCCTGGGCTGCCGGCGACAGCCGTACCCGTGGCTTCCTGATCGGCGGCACCGCCGGCCGGACCACGCTGAACGGCGAAGGCCTGCAACACGAAGACGGTCACAGCCACATCCTGGCTGCCACCATCCCGAACTGCCGCACCTATGATCCAACCTACGGCTACGAGCTGGCGGTGATCATTCAGGACGGCATGAAGAAGATGACCGAAGAGCAGCAGGACGTTTTCTACTACATCACCGTGATGAACGAGTCCTACCAGCAGCCAGCCATGCCGGCCGGTGTCGAGGAAGGCATCATCAAGGGCATGTACCTGCTCGAAGAAGACACCCGCGAAGCGGCGCACCACGTTCAGCTGATGGGCTCCGGCACCATCCTGCGTGAAGTCCGTGAAGCGGCGAAGATCCTGCGTGAGCAGTTCAACGTTGGCGCCGACGTGTGGAGCGTTACCAGCTTCAACGAACTGCGTCGCGATGGCCTGGCCGTCGAGCGCACCAACCGTCTGCACCCTGGCCAGAAGCCTAAACTGAGCTACGTCGAAGAGTGCCTGAACGGCCGTCAAGGTCCGGTCATCGCGTCTACCGACTACATGAAGCTGTTCGCTGAGCAAATTCGTCAGTGGGTCCCGTCCAAGGAATTCAAAGTCCTGGGCACCGACGGTTTCGGCCGCAGTGACAGCCGCAAAAAGCTGCGTCACTTCTTCGAAGTCGATCGTCATTTCGTGGTGTTGGCAGCCCTGGAAGCATTGGCTGACCGTGGTGACATCGAACCTAAAGTGGTGGCTGAAGCCATCGCCAAGTTCGGTATCAACCCGGAAAAACGCAACCCACTGGACTGCTGAGGAGAGATTCTGTGAGCGAACTCATTCGCGTACCTGACATCGGCAGCGGTGAAGGTGAAGTAATTGAACTGTTTGTGAAGGTCGGCGACCGTATCGAAGCCGACCAGAGCATCCTGACACTTGAGTCGGACAAGGCGAGCATGGAAGTGCCTGCGCCGAAGGCCGGTATCATCAAGAGCCTGAAAGTGAAGCTGGGCGACCGCCTGAAAGAAGGCGACGAACTGCTGGAGCTGGAAGTCGAAGGTGCCGCTGCTGCGGCTCCTGCGGCTGCC
>NZ_AKJI01000040.1:0-37954 GCF_000282415.1 Pseudomonas sp. GM60 | reverse complement strand
AAGCCGGCTCCTACAAGGTTGCGGCGTACCCGATCCCTGTAGGAGCCGGCTTGCTGGCGATGGCGGCCTCATGAACACCATCGTCGGTAACCTGCCTACGGAACATCCCATGATCGGTATCAGCTTCACGCAAAAAACCGTCGCCGCGCGCAAACGCATCGCCCTGGTTGCCCACGACCACTGCAAGGTGTTCCTGCTGGACTGGGCCGAGCGGCACAAAGACAAGCTCGCGCAACATGAACTGGTCGCCACCGGCACCACGGGTTTGTTATTGCAACAACGCCTCGACCTGCCCGTGGAAAGCATGATCAGCGGCCCTTTGGGCGGCGACCAACAACTCGGCGCGCGAATCGCCGAACAGCGGGTCGACATGCTGGTGTTCTTCTGGGACCCGTTCGAACCGCAACCCCATGACCCGGACATCAAGGCGTTGCTGCGGGTCGCGGCAGTCTGGAACATTCCCGTCGCCTGCAATGAATGCAGCGCCGACTACCTGCTCAGCAGCCCGTTGATGGATCAGGCGCATTCCCATCGCATTCCCGATTACGCGACCTATTTGCTGGGCCGCGCATAAACCTTCACAAATCAGGACTTGACCACCAAGACGGATGATAAGCATTATCATTTGATCGAAATGGATCAGGTCCTCCCGTGAGTCAATCGCGCTTCAATCACGTCTTCATCGCCCAGCGCGTCTCTCTGCTGCGCACGCTGGAGCGGATGGTCAACAATCACAGCACCGCCGAAGACCTTTTGCAGGAGACCTACCTGCGCGTGACCCGTGCGCTCAGCGAACGGGCCATCGACCACCTTGAACCCTTTGTTTTCCAGACCGCCCGCAACCTGGCGCTGGACCATTTGCGTGCGCGGCGCATTCAGTCCCGGACGATGCTCGACGACGTGCCGATGGACGTGGTGGAAAGCATTGCCGCGCCGGCCAGCAGTGCCGAGGACGCCGCCCATGCCAAACAATTGCTGGAGCGTTTGAACGTGAGCCTCAGTGAACTCAGCGCCCGTCAGCAGCAGATTTTCATTCTCAGCCGTTTGCACGGGCACAGCTATCTGGAGATTTCCGAGAAGCTCGGCGTGTCATTGAGCACGGTGCAAAAGGAGTTGAAGCTGATCATGGCCATCTGCATCGGTGTCGCCGAACGGTTAAACGACGACTGAGCACGCAAGGCTTTGCTACCCTTGCCCACTTTCAAGCTCCACTAAAAAACAGCCGTGCACAGACACTGCCGAGGAAACACCGTGACGGACACCCACCGCTCCCCTCCGCCCTCCCCGGCGCGGGACTCCGCAAGTGCGATGGACCAGGCCCTGGACTGGCTGATCGTGCTGGGCAGTCCGAGCGAAGAACAGTCTCGCCAGTTCCAGGCATGGCTGGACGCCGACCCTTTGCATGCACAAGCGTTCGCCAAGGCCCAGGCCATCTGGGACGGCCCGCAAGTCGTGCAATGCGCGCAACACCTGGCCGCGCTGCCACCCAAAGTCACCGTGTTGTCGCGCCTGCGCCCGCACTGGAAACCGTTGGCCACTGCTGCCGTGTTGATCCTCGGCCTGTTCAGTTTCAGCAACCTGCCCCTGCGTCTCCAGGCCGATCACCTGACGGTGGTCGGTGAGCGTCAGCGCCTGCAACTGGAGGACGGCTCGAAAGTCCTGCTCAATACCAACTCGGCGTTTTCCAGCACCATCAACGATCAGCAGCGCGTCGCCCGTCTTTATCAGGGCGAAGCGTTTTTCGAAGTGCCGGCCCATCGCGGCCAGCCGCTGGAGATCGACGCAGGACCGGTGAAGGCCAGCGTGCACGACACGGCATTTGCGGTGCGCTACCTCGATGGCGTGACGCAGGTTCAAGTGCAGCGTGGTGATGTCGACTTGCGGGCGACCCGCGACGACGCACGGATTCGCCTGTCTGCCGGCGAAAGCATCCGCATCGGCCCCAACGGTTTCGACCGGCCGGCCAGGCTCGACGCCGCGACTGACCTGGCCTGGGTCCAGGGCCGACTGGTGTTCGAAAACTGCCCGATGAGCCAGGTGCTGGCGGAGCTGCGTCGCTACTATCCAGGCTGGATCATCAACAACAACGAGCAATTGGCCGACGTCGCCGTGACCGGCAATTACCGTCTCGACCAGCCGCTGGACGTGCTCCGCTCGCTGGCGCACATCACCTCGGCGCGGCTCCAGGAATATCCGGCGCTGGTGATCCTGAACTAAATGAGAATTATTTTTACTCGATAGCTGAAGCTCGTACGTCTCGTTATAGCCAATGCAATTGATTCGCATCTTCATATGCCAATCAGCACCTATAAAGATTCGTGCGACTCGGAGCGCTATCGATGTCCTCTCGCCTTACCCGCCACTCATCTTCACCGTCCCGCGTGCTCTCGCTGCTGACCGCCGCCATCCTCATGGCGGGTAGCGCGCCGCTGATGGCCGCCACCGCCGCCGAGCAGCCAACGCGCAACATGGGCGATTACGCGTTTGCGATCCCGCAACAGTCGCTCGTCTCGGCACTCAATGCCTTTACCGCGGTGACGGGCTGGCAGGTCGGCTTGCCGGCAGAACTTGGGCAAGGCGTGGCCTCGCCGGGCGTGCGCGGGTCCTTGTCGCCGGAGAAAGCCCTGGATCGCCTGTTGGTGGGGACCAACCTGAGCTATCGCAAACTGGGAAACAACAACATCGTCCTGGAAAAGCGCCCGAACAGCGGCGCCCTCAACCTGCAACAGGTGACCATCAGCGCCACCCGCCAGGAACAAACCGTGGAAAGCGTGCCGGGCACCGTCACCGTCCACACCCGCGAAGAGCTGGACCGCAACAACGTCAACACCATCAAGAACCTGGTGCGTTACGAACCGGGCGTTTCGGTCGGTGGTGCGGGCCAGCGCGGCGGGATCAGCGGCTACAACATCCGCGGCATCGACGGCGACCGGGTCCTGACCCAGGTCGATGGCGTCGAAGTGCCGAACGACTTCTTCAACGGCCCTTATGCCAAGACCCAGCGCAACTACGTCGACCCGGAGATCATCAAACGCGTCGAAATCCTCCGTGGACCGGCCTCAGTGCTGTACGGCAGCAACGCCATCGGCGGCGCGGTCAGTTATTTCACCCTCGACCCGGACGACATCATCAAACCCGGCAAAGACGTCGGCGCCCGCCTGAAAACCGGCTACAGCTCCGCCGACGAGAGCTGGTTGAAGTCCGCGACTGTGGCTGGCCGCGCCGATCAGTTCGATGGCTTGCTGCATTACAGCCAGCGCGATGGTCATGAAACCGAATCCTACGGCAGCAACAACGGCACCGGCCTGGCGCGCACTGCGGCCAACCCTGAAGACGTGCGTACCTACAACGTGCTGGCCAAGATCGGCTGGAACTACAACGAAGATTCGCGCCTGGGCCTGACGTATGAAAAGTACAAGGACGACCGCGACACCGATCTGAAAAGCGCCTACGGCGGTCCGTTCGACAAAGGCCAGCCGGCGATTCCGACCAGCATCCTGCCGGGCGGCATGTACCAGTGGCGCACCGGTAACGACACCGTCACCCGCGAGCGTTTCGGCCTGGAACACAGCTTCGCCCTCGACAGTCTGCTGGCAGACAACGTCAAGTGGAGCCTGAACCATCAGGTCGCCAAGACCGACCAGAGCACCGAAGAGTTCTACTACCCGATCTCACGTAAAGTGCTGCGCACCCGCGAAACCCTTTACGAAGAAAAGCAGTGGGTGTTTGACGCGCAACTGGACAAGGCTTTCAGTCTTGCCGACACCGAGCACCTGCTGACCTACGGCACCACGATCAAGCAGCAGAAAGTCACCGGTTCGCGCAGCGGCAACGGCACCTGCCTCGCGGTCTTTGGCTCCTGCCGAACCCTCGGCGCCGTCAGCACCGCAGACGTGCTGAAAAAATCCAGCGACTTCCCCGACCCGACCGTCAACACCTACAGCCTGTTCGCCCAGGATCAGATCAGCTGGGACAAATGGACCTTCCTGCCGGGGCTGCGCTACGACTACACCGAGCTCAAGCCGCACATCACCCAGGAGTTCTTGAACACCGTGGCGGCCGATGGCCGCGGCACCGTCAGCAACGACGCCAAAACCTGGCATCGTGTGTCGCCGAAATTCGGCCTGACCTACGCCCTGACCGACCAGTACACCTGGTATGGCCAGTACGCCGAAGGTTTCCGCACACCGACCGCCAAGGCGTTGTACGGACGCTTCGAGAACACCACCACCGGTTATCGCGTGGAACCCAACCCGAACCTCGACCCGGAAACCAGCAAAGGTTTTGAAACCGGTCTGCGCGGTCAATTCGAATCGGGTTCCTTCGATGTGGCCGTGTTCTACAACAAGTACCGCGACTTCATCGAAGAGGATGCCATCTCCCCCGGTTACAACGAGCTGACCTTCCAGAGCGCCAACATCAAGCGCGCCACGATCAAGGGCGCAGAGGTCAAGGGACGTCTGAACCTCGACGCGTTCGGCGCACCACAAGGTCTGTACACCCAGGGCTCGGTGGCCTACGCCTACGGTCGCAACAACGACAACGGCGAACCGATCAACAGCGTCAACCCGCTGACCGGCGTGTTCGGCCTCGGTTACGACCAGGACAACTACGGTGGTTTGCTCAGCTGGACGCTGGTGAAAAAGAAGGATCGCGTCGACGACACCAAATTCAAGTCGCCGGACGGCGTCAGCAGCCAGTTCAAGACGCCAGGCTTCGGCGTGCTGGACCTGACCGGTTTCTACAAAGTGACGGACGACGTGACCGTCAGTGCCGGGGTCTACAACCTGACCGACAAGAAGTACTGGCTGTGGGATGACGTGCGCGGTTACGACGGCGTCGGCGAGGCGTCGGTCATCAGCCCGGCCAACCTTGATCGCCTGACTCAGCCGGGTCGCAACTTCGCGGTCAATCTGGTCTGGGACATCTGACCCTGCACGCTCACTGCGCGGCTTTTTATAGCGCCGCACAGTGAGGTTTTTTTACTGTCAGGCGTCTTCTTGTTCGTCTCGTTACCAAGCGCCTCTTTTCTTCAAGGATTTCTCATGACTAACCAGGACACTGCTCAACGCCCGGCTTTGCGCTCGCAACGCTTGAACCAGATCACCCATGAGCCCCACACCAAACTCGATGCGCTGGTCAAAGCCCACGCGCCGTTCGAAACCCAGGCCAATTTCGCCCGTTTCGTGGTGGCGCAATATCTGTTCCAGTCGGAGCTAGTGGCGCTGTACAACGACGCCGAACTGATCGCCATCGTTGCGGATCTGGCGGCGCGCTGCCGTGCAGAAGCGGCCAAGGCTGACCTGGCCGATCTGGACACCGAAGTGCCGGCGCCTGTCGCGGGCGCAGTGAGCAACCCGAGCAAAGCCGAAGCGCTGGGTTGGTTGTTTGTGTCCGAAGGCTCGAAGCTCGGTGCAGCGTTCCTGATCAAACGAGCTGTCGGCCTGGGCCTGAGCGAGACCTTCGGTGCCCGTCACCTCGGCGAACCGGCCGGTGGCCGCGCTGAAGGCTGGAAAAGCTTCGTCAAGACGCTGGATGGCCTGGAACTCACCGAACAGGAAGAAGCCGAGCTGGATAAAGGCGCAATTAATGCGTTCAACCGCTTCACCGTGTTGCTGGAACACGCCTACGCCACCACCCCCGAACTCGCCTGATAACCCCGCCCTTGTAGGAGCGAGGCTTGCCCGCGAAGAATGATAACGCGGTTTTTCTGACAGACCGCGTTATCGTTCTTCGCGGGCAAGCCTCGCTCCTACAGGTTACAAGTCGATCTTATGACTCGCGCCTCCTCCAAACTCGCCCGTTTCCTGTTCGGCGCACTCGCCTACATCAGCCTAGCCATCGGCCTGATCGCCATCGTCGTGCCAGGCTTGCCGACCACCGAGTTCGTCCTGCTCGCCGCCTGGGCCGCGACCAAGAGTTCGCCGCGCCTGAGTGCCTGGCTGGAAAACCATCGGCTGTTCGGTCCGATCCTCTGCAACTGGCGCAACGGTAAAATCGTCGCGCGTCGAGCCAAGGTCAGTGCCACCGTGAGCATGCTGCTGTGCGCCGGGTTGATGCTGGTCATGCTCGATCACGGTTGGCCGGTTTACCTCGCCATCGCCGGCATGAGCCTGGGCAATCTGTGGATCTGGTCACGACCGGAATCACTGCCGCAAACCACCTGACACACTCCGCGATTTATCCCCGTTTTAAAGCGCTTTTCGGCACTTTTTCCCGCGCAAACGTTCAACCATGACCGTTCGTCGGGGTCACCTTCATGCATCCTCGCACCACGCCGATGCGCAGAGATTGGCGCTGAATGGATTTGGCGAACCGGGTCGGCCTCGACTCGCAGCCAACACTTCATCCCTTCGCGAGTTCGTCCTATGTTCGACTCTCTGTCCATCCGCCTGAAAATCGTTCTGCTCTCCGGTCTATGCCTGCTGGGCGTGGTCGTCCTGATCGTCAGCATGAACTTCTACCAGACCAACCAGAACGATGAGCTGGTCAGCGCCTCCAGCAGCAAAATGCTCACCGACAGCGTGCAAGACCTGCTTCAGGCCAAGGCCGCCGAGCAAGCGGTGCGGGTGCAGAAAACCTTTGGCGAAAGCCTGCTGGTGGTGACCGCCCTGGCGGACCAGATCAAGGACATGCGCACCCTGGCCGCCAAGCGCTCGCTTGAGGCCGGCGCCCTGCGTGAAGAGTTGAACCAGAGCCTGAAAACCGCCTTCGAGCGCAACAGCAAAGTGCTGGGGATCTGGCTGGCGTTCGAACCCAACGGTCTGGACGGCAAGGACAGCGAGTTCGCCAATGACGCCGCTCGCCAGTCCAACGAAGCCGGTCGTTTCGCCAGTTACTGGAGCCGCGCCGGTGGTACCGCGCTCAACACGATCATGGTCGAAGACGACATGACCAAAACCACCTTGAGCCTCAGCGGCACGCCTTACAACAGCTGGTACACCTGCCCTCGCGACAACAAGCGCACCTGCTTGCTGGACCCGTACGCCGACACCGTCGGCGGCAAGGAAATGCTGATGACCACCATTTCCGTACCGCTGCTGGTGGACGGCAAATCCATCGGCGTGGTCGGCGTGGACATCGCCCTCGACGCCTTGCAGGCAGCGGCTGTCGGTTCCCAGCGTGATCTGTTCAACAGCGCCGGGCACATGCTGATTGTCTCTGGCAGCGGCGTGCTTGCCGCTTACAGCGTCGACGCGAGCAAGGTCGGCAAAAGCATCGGTGAGACCCTGGGCGCAGAGGGCAAGGATGTCCTGCAATTGCTCAGCGGCGGCACACCGAAAATCCTCGAACAAGGTGATTTGATTCGTGCGGTGTACCCGGTCAGTCCGATCAGTGATTCCAAAGCCTGGGGCGTGGTGATCGACCTGCCCAAGCAAGTGCTGCTGGCCGATTCGGTGAAGCTGCAAACGGTGCTCGATGATGCCCAGCAAAGCGGCACGATCAAAGCCGTGCTGGTGGCGGTCGCTGCCGGCCTCGTCGGCCTGCTGCTGATCTGGCTCACCGCGTCGGGCGTGACCCGGCCGATCAACAGCGTCGCCGAGATGCTCAAGGCCATTGCCAGCGGCGACGGCGACCTGACCCAGCGCCTGCATTACAGCAAGCAGGACGAACTGGGCGAATTGGTGAGTTGGTTCAACCGCTTCCTCGACAAGCTGCAACCGACCATCGCGCAGATCAAACAGAGCATCACCGATGCCCGTGGCACCGCCGATCAGTCTTCGGAAATCGCCCGCCAGACCAGCGAAGGCATGCAGGTACAGTTCCGCGAAATCGACCAGGTCGCCACCGCGTCCAACGAAATGAGCGCCACGGCCCATGACGTCGCCAACAGTGCGTCGAACGCGGCAAACGCGGCCAAGGGCGCTGACCAGTCGGCTCGCGATGGCATGTCGATCATCGAACGCAGCACCCGCGACATCAATCAACTGGCCGACGAAGTCAGCAAGGCGGTGACCGAAGTCGAAGCGCTTGCGGTCAACAGCGAGCAGATCGGTTCGGTGCTGGAAGTCATCCGCAGCATCGCCGAGCAGACCAACCTGCTGGCGCTCAACGCCGCCATCGAAGCCGCCCGTGCCGGCGAGAGCGGTCGCGGTTTTGCGGTGGTGGCCGATGAAGTGCGCAACCTGGCCAAACGCACGCAGGATTCGGTGGAAGAGATTCGTATCGTCATTGAGCGCATCCAGACCGGCACCCGCGGCGTGGTCGCCACCATGCATTCGAGCCAGACCCAGGCGCACAGCAACGCCGGGCAGATTCAACAAGCGGTGCAAGCCTTGAGCAAAATCAGCGACGCGGTCACGGTGATCAGCGACATGAACCTTCAAATCGCCAGCGCCGCCGAACAACAAAGCGCCGTGGCCGAAGAGGTCAACCGCAACGTCTCGGCGATCCGCACCGTCACCGAAACCCTGACCGGCCAGGCCACCGAATCGGCGCATATCAGCAGCCAGCTCAATTCCCTGACCACCCACCAGATGAAATTGATGGATCAGTTCCGCGTGTAAAGCCACACCGCAAATCCCTGTAGGAGCGGCTTGCCGGCGATAGCGGTGTGTCAGCCAACGTAGATGTCAACTGACACACCGCTATCGCCGGCAAGCCGGCTCCTACAGGTTCGTGCTCGGCAGGCTAATGGGTTTTCATCTAATTGACCGGTGTTTTGTTCTATGCTCAGGCCCTCTTTCGGAGGGCCTTCGATGACTGATTTACTCACGTCCATTCAAGCCGCACTCGGCTTGCCCCACACCCCGATTCCGTTCACCTCGAAGGGCGCCCTGCCCTCGGCGTTCGCCGTCACTGACCTGGCGAGCGCCAGCATTGCCGCTGCCGGCCAGGCGGTCAGCGAGTTACTGCACCAGCACACCGGTCGTTTGCCCAGCCTTGAAGTCGACCGTCGCCTCGCCTCTTTCTGGTTCGCGACGTCGATCCGTCCCGTCGGCTGGAGCGTTCCTCCACTCTGGGACCCGGTGGCCGGAGACTACCCGACCAGCGACGGCTGGATCCGCCTGCACACCAACGCGCCTCATCACCGTGCGGCGGCCGAAAAAGTGCTCGGCGCCTGTGCCGACCGCGCCGCCGTGGCGAGCAAGGTTGCGCAATGGGCGAAAACCGATCTGGAACAGGCCGTGGTCGAGGCCGGTGGCTGTGCCGCCGAAATGCGCAGTTGGGCGCAATGGCAGGCGCATCCCCAGGGCCAGGCGGTGAATTCTGAACCACTGATTCAGTTCAGCGCCGGCAACCCTGAACCGCCGCGATCGTGGCAAGGATCGGTGGCGCAACCACTGGCCGGGATCAAGGTATTGGATTTGACTCGCGTGCTTGCCGGCCCGGTCGCCAGTCGCTTTCTTGCCGGCCTCGGCGCCGACGTTTTGCGCATCGACCCACCGACCTGGAACGAGCCCGGCGTGGTGCCGGAAGTCACCTTGGGCAAACGCTGCGCACGCCTGGACTTGCATGACAAAGCAGATCGCATCTTGTTCGAAAGCCTGCTCAAGGACGCCGACATTCTGCTCCACGGCTACCGCGCCGATGCCCTGGAACGGCTGGGTTACGGCGTCGCCGAACGACAGGCATTCGCGCCCGGCCTGATCGACGTCTGCCTGAACGCCTACGGATGGAGCGGACCATGGCAGAACCGCCGCGGCTTCGACAGCCTGGTGCAGATGAGCAGCGGGATTGCCGAAGCGGGGATGCAATGGAAGAAGGCGGACAAGCCGACGCCGTTGCCGGTTCAGGCGCTGGATCATGCCACCGGGTATTTGATGGCGGCTGCGGCGATCACGTTATTGGGACGGAGTGGGTCAGCACGGTTGTCGCTGGCGCGGACGGCGAAGTTGTTGATTGAACAGGGGGCGGGGACGAGTGAGCTTCTGCGGGCAGAGGATGAAAACGATCAGGACTTACTGGTTGAACAGACGCCCTGGGGGCCGGCGCATCGGCTTCATGTGCCACTGAAAATCACCGGGACGCCGTTGCAGTGGGCGATACCGGCCTCCGAATTGGGTTCACATCGCGCGCAGTGGGGGTGACTTTCCAGCCTCTTCGCGAGCAAGCCCGCTCCCACATTGGGTCTTCGTCGATCACAAATTATGTGCACGCCATCAATCCAATGTGGGAGCGGGCTTGCTCGCGAAGGCGTCAGATCAGTTACCACAAATCCCGGTTCAGCTCAGTCCGCCCGACTCAGTGATGTCCACAAAAGCTGCGCCGCATACCCTCGACAAGGTCGCCAACCTTCGGCCCGCGCCAACAACCCCCGAGCCGTCACCCGCTCCCCCTCAAGCGCCGACAACGCATTGATCAATCCCACATCCCCACCCGGAAACGCATCCATCTCGCGCAATTGTCGCAAGGCAATGTACTGCGCCGTCCAGTCGCCAATCCCGTGCAACGCCAGCAACCGAGCCACACCACCCTCACGCCCCGGCTCAAACAATAACGGATCATCAAGCAACGCCTGGGCCACACCCGACAACGTCCGGCCCCGGCTTTTCGGCATGCCCAGCGCCGCCAGATCCGCCTGCGCCAATACATCAGCCACCGGAAACACATGCGTGATACCGGGCAAAACCGACGTCAAAGGCTGCCCATATTGCACCACCAGTTTCCCTGCCAACCTGATCGCCGCAACCACGCTGATCTGCTGCCCCAACACCGCACGAATCGCCAGCTCCAGACCGTCCCACGTCCCCGGAACCCGTAATCCCGGCCGCTCGGCAATCAACCGCGCCATCAACGGGTCAGCCTCCAGCGACCGATGAATCGCGGCTAAATCCGCATCCAGATCAAACATCCGTCGCAACCGCGCAACGATCTCCGGCACCGCCGCCGGGTCAGGAAAATCCAGCGTCACTTCCAGCGCATCGCCCGCCACCGGCCTTATCCAAAACGTGCCGTGATCGCCTTCCAGGCCAATGCTGCGCGAATACACGCCATCCACCACCGTTTCCATTCCCGCCACGGCCCGCGCCGACAAGAACCCCAGCATCGCCGGCCAGTCATAGGGCGGCTGATAGGCCAGCCGCAACCTCACAACGACAGAAATCCGCTGTACAAACCGTACGCCGCCAAACCGGCGCCGCTGATGACCGCGGTAAAAATCCCTTTCTCGATTGCTGTAAACAGCGGTTCACCCTGCTCGCGTTTGGCCTTGGCGAACAGAATCACCCCCGGCGCATACAACAACGCCGACAGCAGCAAATACTTGACCCCGCCGGCGTACAACAGCCACACCGCATAACTCAGCGCGATGCCGCCGATCAGCAAGTCCTTGGTGCGTTCCGCCGACGCGTGCTCGTACGTTTCGCCGCGCCCGCTCAACAACACCGCATACGCTGCCGACCACAGATACGGCACCAGAATCATCGACGACGCGAGGTAGATCAGGCTGGTGTAAGTCCCGGCGGAAAACAGCGTGATCAGCAGGAAAAGCTGGATCATCACGTTGGTCAACCACAGCGCATTGACCGGCACATGGTTGGCGTTTTCCTTTTTCAGGAAGGCCGGCATGGTCTTGTCCTTGGCCGTGGCAAAGAGGATCTCGGCGCAAAGCAGCGCCCAGGAGAGCAACGCGCCGAGCAGCGAAATCGCCAGGCCAATGCTGATCAACAACGCGCCCCAAGGCCCGACGATGTGCTCCAGCACCGCCGCCAGTGACGGGTTCTGCAGGTTGGCCAGTTCCGGCTGGCTCATGATCCCCAGCGACAACACATTCACCAGCACCAACAGCGCCAGCACGCCAATAAAACCGATGACCGTCGCCCGGCCGACATCCGAACGTTTCTCCGCCCGCGCCGAATACACACTGGCGCCCTCGATGCCGATGAACACAAACACGGTGACCAGCATCATGTTGCGCACCTGATCCATCACGCCGCCGAAATTCGGGTTGCTGCGGCCCCAGATGTCACGGGTAAAGATGTCGGCCTTGAACGCCACGGCGGCGATGACGATGAACATGATCAGCGGCACGATCTTGGCCACGGTGGTCAACTGATTGATGAACGTCGCCTCCTTGATCCCGCGCAGCACCAGAAAATGCACGGCCCACAGCAGGACCGAGGCGCAACCGATGGCGATGGGCGTGTTGCCCTGGCCAAACACCGGAAAGAAGTAGCCGAGGGTGCTGAACAGCAGAACGAAGTAACCGACGTTGCCCAGCCAGGCACTGATCCAGTACCCCCACGCGGACGAGAACCCCATGTAGTCGCCGAACCCTGCCTTCGCGTAGGCGTACACCCCGGAATCCAGCTCGGGTTTGCGATTGGCCAGCGTCTGGAACACGAAGGCCAGCGTCAGCATTCCGACGGCGGTAATGGCCCAACCGATCAATATCGCGCCGGCATCGGCACGGGCGGCCATGTTCTGCGGCAAGGAAAATATCCCGCCACCAATCATCGATCCAACCACCAGCGCGATCAGTGCGCTCAGGCGAAGTTTTTGCGTCGGTTGCGACATGCCTGCGTCTCCATTTTTCCCGATGTGACCGGGGAATGACCACGGCCGGGAAACCGTCACATGGTTGGTTTTAACTAAATAGATACAGCGTAATAACGTTTATTAGAAAACGCCAAGTCATGTCCGTTATTTATAGCGGATGATTCTATTAGCGTCTTGGCAAAGAGCGAATTTGTGGGTCAATCTTAATTAATCGATTCCATACCTGAAACCGGCGTCAAAAATTTGCGGAACGCGGAAAACGAACTAGCGTAAAAGTTCCAAGCAATTGGAGTTATTCCTTTTGTATGAGTCGAGGCCTCTGGACCGGGCTTTTCCGGAAAAACCGTTATGCCCGGAAAAGGTTCATAAGTCTTTCATTAACAATGGAATGTAGCCATGCACTGATCTAAGTCAGCTGACTGAATTGCTAACAGAACTACTCTGTTGTCTCTCTTCTCCTGCATTGGAGTCATGCAATGTCTGAATCCCCCGGAAAACTGAAACTCGGTGCACTTGTTGCGTTGGTTGTCGGCTCTATGATCGGTGGCGGGATCTTCTCTTTGCCCCAGAACATGGCCGCCAGTGCCGACGTCGGCGCGGTGCTTATCGGTTGGGCCATCACTGCCGTAGGCATGCTGACACTCGCCTTCGTGTTCCAGACACTCGCCAATCGCAAACCTGACCTGGACGGCGGGGTCTACGCCTACGCCAAGGCCGGATTCGGCGACTACATGGGTTTCTCCTCCGCGTGGGGTTACTGGATCAGTGCCTGGCTCGGTAACGTCGGTTACTTCGTCCTGCTGTTCAGCACCCTCGGCTACTTCTTCCCGATCTTCGGCGAAGGCAACACCGTTGCCGCTGTGATTGGTGCGTCGCTGCTGCTCTGGGCCGTGCACTTCCTCGTGCTGCGCGGGATCAAGGAAGCGGCGTTCATCAACCTGGTGACCACCGTCGCCAAGGTCGTGCCGCTGCTGCTGTTTGTGCTGATCGCGATCTTCGCCTTCAAGCTCGACATCTTCACCGCTGACATCTGGGGCGTGAAAAACCCCGACCTGGGCAGCGTGATGAACCAGGTGCGCAAAATGATGCTGGTCACCGTCTGGGTGTTCATCGGCATCGAAGGCGCGAGCATCTTCTCGGCGCGGGCGGAAAAGCGCAGCGACGTCGGTAAAGCCACCGTGATCGGCTTCATCACCGTGCTGTTGTTCCTGGTGCTGGTGAACGTGCTGTCGCTGGGCATCATGACCCAACCGGAACTGGCGAAACTGCAGAACCCGTCGATGGCCGCGGTGCTGGAGCACGTGGTCGGTCACTGGGGCGCGGTGCTGATCAGCGTCGGCCTGATCATTTCCCTGCTCGGTGCGTTGCTGTCATGGGTGCTGCTGTGTGCGGAGATCATGTTCGCCGCCGCCAAGGACCACACCATGCCGGAATTCCTGCGCAAGGAGAACGCCAACCATGTGCCGGTCAATGCCTTGTGGCTGACCAACGCGATGGTGCAGCTGTTCCTGATCATCACGTTGTTTTCCGCCAGTACTTACCTGTCGCTGATCTACCTCGCCACTTCAATGATTCTGGTGCCGTATCTGTGGTCCGCGGCTTATGCACTGCTGCTGGCGGTGCGCGGCGAGAGTTATGAAAACGACTCAGGCGAACGCTCGAAGGATTTGCTCATCGGTGCCATTGCGGTGATCTACGCGGTCTGGCTGGTCTACGCAGGGGGCACCAAATACTTGCTGTTGTCTGCCCTGCTCTATGCGCCCGGGGTCATCCTGTTCGCCAAGGCCAAGCGAGAACTCGGCAAACCGATTTTCACCAACGTCGAGAAGCTGATTTTTGCAGCCGTCATCGTGGGCGCCCTGGTGGCTGCTTACGGGCTGTATGACGGCTTCCTGACCCTGTAACACCTGACTTATTTGTCATCTGGAGGATCACTGTAATGACCACGGAAAAAGTTAAGTACGGCGTACATTCCGAAGCCGGCAAACTGCGCAAAGTCATGGTTTGCTCCCCCGGCCTGGCCCACCAGCGGCTGACCCCGAACAACTGCGACGAACTGCTTTTCGATGATGTGCTGTGGGTCGCCCAGGCCAAGCGTGACCATTTCGATTTCGTCACCAAGATGCGTGAACGCGGGGTCGACGTGCTGGAAATGCACAACCTGCTGACCGACATCGTCGCGATTCCTGAAGCCCTCGACTGGATTCTGGAACGTAAGGTCACCGCCAATTCGGTCGGCTTGGGGTTGATCGATGAAACGAAGTCATGGCTGCGCAGCCTGGAGCCGCGCAAGATCGCTGAGTTCCTGATTGGCGGCGTCTCCGCCGATGACCTGCCGGACAGTTTCGGCGGCAAGACCATCCAGATGTTCCGCGACTTCCTCGGCCACTCCAGCTTCATTCTGCCGCCGCTGCCCAACACCCAGTTCACCCGCGACACCACGTGCTGGATCTACGGCGGCGTGACGCTGAACCCGATGTACTGGCCGGCGCGCCGTCAGGAAACCTTGCTGACCACCGCGATCTACAAATTCCACCCGCAGTTCACCAATGCCGACTTCGAAATCTGGTACGGCGATCCGGACCAGGAACACGGCAGTTCCACCCTCGAAGGCGGCGACGTCATGCCGATCGGCAACGGCGTGGTGTTGATCGGCATGGGCGAACGCTCATCCCGTCAGGCCATCGGCTTGTTGGCCCTGAACCTGTTCAAGAACAAGGCCGTGGAAAAAGTCATCGTCGCCGGCCTGCCGAAGTCCCGTGCGGCCATGCACCTGGACACCGTGTTCAGCTTCTGCGACCGCGACCTGGTGACGATTTTCCCGGAAGTGGTGAACCAGATCGTCGGCTTCACCCTGCGTCCGGATGAAGGCAAACAAGGGGGCATCGACATCCGTCGCGAAGAAGGCAACTTCCTCGATGTGGTGGCCAAGGCATTGAACCTCAAAGCGTTGCGCGTGGTGGAAACCGGCGGCAACAGCTTCGCCGCCGAACGCGAGCAGTGGGACGACGGCAACAACGTGGTGGCCGTGGAACCCGGCGTGGTCATCGGTTATGACCGCAACACCTACACCAACACCCTGCTGCGCAAGGCCGGTGTGGAAGTCATCACCATCAGCGCCGGTGAACTGGGACGCGGCCGTGGCGGCGGCCACTGCATGACCTGCCCGATCATCCGCGACCCAATCGACTACTAAACGACCATCCCCCCGGCCGCACTGACCCGGTAGCGGCCGGGCCGATTACCGAACTCAAGGAGAATCATCATGGCGTTCAACATCCACAACCGTAACCTGCTCAGCCTGGAGCACCACACGCCCCGTGAGCTGCGTTACCTGCTCGACCTGTCCCGCGACCTCAAACGCGCGAAGTACACCGGCACCGAGCAACAACACCTCAAAGGCAACAACATCGCGCTGATCTTCGAAAAAACCTCGACCCGCACCCGTTGCGCCTTCGAAGTCGCGGCCTATGATCAGGGCGCCAACGTCACCTACATCGACCCGAATTCCTCGCAAATCGGCCACAAGGAAAGCATGAAGGACACCGCCCGAGTACTGGGGCGCATGTACGACGCTATCGAATACCGTGGCTTCAAGCAGGAAATCGTCGAGGAACTGGCCAAGTTCGCCGGCGTGCCGGTGTTCAACGGGCTGACCGACGAGTACCACCCGACGCAAATGATCGCGGACGTGCTGACCATGCGTGAACACGCGGACAAGCCGATCCACGAAATCAGCTACGCCTACCTGGGCGACGCGCGCAACAACATGGGCAACTCACTGCTGCTGATCGGTGCCAAGCTGGGCATGGACGTGCGCATCTGCGCGCCAAAAGCCCTGTGGCCCCTTGATGATCTGGTCTCGCGCTGCAAGAAGTACGCGGAAGAAAGCGGCGCCCGGATCACCTTGACCGAAGACCCGAAAGCAGCGGTCAAGGGCGTGGACTTCATCCACACCGACGTTTGGGTGTCGATGGGCGAGCCGGTCGAAGCCTGGGCTGAACGCATCCAGCAACTGTTGCCCTACCAGGTCAACGCGGAACTGATGAAAGCCACCGGCAACCCACGCACCAAGTTCATGCACTGCCTGCCGGCGTTCCATAACAGCGACACCAAGGTCGGTAAACAGATTGCCGAGCAGTATCCGCACCTGTCCAACGGCATCGAGGTCACCGATGACGTGTTCGAGTCGCCAGCGTGCATCGCCTTCGAGCAAGCGGAAAACCGCATGCACACGATCAAGGCGATCCTGGTGTCGACCCTGGCTGACCTGTAACGGCTGACCCGGTTCCTCCTGCAGGCACACGCCCCCCTGTGGGAGCGAGCCTGCTCGCGATAGCGGAGTAACAGCCAACATCATTGTTGAATGTGAAATGGTAATCGCGAGCAGGCTCGCTCCCACATTGACCGGGTTTCGACAGAGGAACCGAGTCGCTCGTAATCTCTTTATTGAAAGGACTGAATCATGCGTATCGTCGTTGCTCTGGGCGGTAACGCCCTGCTCCGCCGTGGTGAACCCATGACCGCGGACAACCAACGCGCCAACATCCGGATCGCCACCGAACAGATCGCCAAGATCCATGCCGGCAACGAACTGGTCATCGCCCACGGCAACGGCCCGCAGGTCGGCCTGCTGTCGTTGCAAGCGGCGGCCTACACCTCGGTGTCGCCTTACCCGCTGGACGTGCTCGGCGCCGAAACCGAAGGCATGATCGGCTACATCATCGAACAGGAACTGGGCAACCTGCTGGACTTCGAAGTGCCCTTCGCCACGCTCCTGACCCAGGTCGAAGTCGACGCCAACGACCCGGCCTTCCAGAACCCGACCAAACCCATCGGCCCGGTGTACGCCAAGGCCGAAGCAGAAAAACTCGCCGCCGAAAAAGGCTGGGCGATTGCCCCGGACGGCGACAAATTCCGTCGCGTGGTGGCCAGCCCGAGACCGAAACGCATCTTCGAAATCCGCCCCATCAAGTGGCTGCTGGAAAAAGGCAGCATCGTGATTTGCGCCGGCGGTGGCGGCATTCCGACCATGTACGGCGCCCATGGCAAGCTGCAGGGCGTGGAAGCGGTGATCGACAAAGACCTGTGCTCGGCGCTGCTGGCCGAACAGCTGGACAGCGATTTGCTGGTGATCGCCACCGACGTCAGCGCGGCCTTCATCGACTACGGTAAACCCACACAAAAGGCCATCGGCCAGGCGCACCCGGACGAAATGGAAAAACTCGGCTTCGCCGCCGGCTCCATGGGACCCAAGGTTCAGGCAGCCTGCGAGTTCGCGCGCCATACTGGAAAGGTCGCGGTGATCGGTTCACTCTCGGACATCGAGGCGATCGTCCAGGGCACGGCCGGCACCCGCATCAGCACGGCAAAACCTGGCATTACTTATTTATAAGGAGAACCGTCAATGGCACAGTTCGAGCCCGGTCACCTGCACATTGAGCGCCATGCACTGACACCGGACGATGTCAGCTACAACGTGCACCTCGACTATGAAGTCAGCAAGAATCCCAAGGGGGAGAAAGGGATTCAGTTCACCCTGCATGGCAGTATTCAAGGAAAGGACGTGAAGGAGCCCTTCTTTCTGCGTAAGGAGGAAGCCTACAACTTCGCCAACAACGTAACGAAAATCGCCGAGAAGTACGGGATTCCGAAGACCCATAGTCAGATCGGCTCGGTCCACAAGCATTACGATCTGATGTTCGAAGACATCCGCAAGCAGCTGGATATGAAATCCGGCGACCCGGTGAACATCGAACACTTCGAATAACCCTATTCCCCTGGATGAACGCTGTACCTGTAGGAGCCAGCTTGCTGGCGATGGCATCACCTCGGTGTATCTGACAGACCGCAGAGATGCCATCGCCAGCAAGCCGGCTCCTACAGGTGGCGATCCCATCAGCGGATTTCACCTGAACCCCTCCTCCAAGGCATACTTGCCACCCTCCGCACGTCAGATAAAAAAACCGCCCCATGCGTATCCACGTCAGCTTCATCGACCGCGTCGGCATCACCCAGGAAGTCCTGGCCCTGCTCGGTGGGCGCAATCTCAATCTGGATGCGGTGGAAATGGTCCCGCCCAACGTCTACATCGACGCCCCGACCCTGAGCCCGGACGTGCTCGAAGAGCTGCACGACGCCTTGCTCAGCGTGCGCGGCGTGCAGGCGATGACGGTGGTCGACATCCTTCCTGGCCAACGTCGGCACTTGCAGCTCGACGCGCTGCTCGCGGCCATGACCGACCCGGTGCTGGCCCTGGACAGTGCCGGCAAGGTGCTGCTGGCCAACCCCGCATTGATTGCCTTGTACGGTCGCGAACCGGCCGGTGAAAGTGTCGCTGACCTGTTTGCCGACCCCGCATTGCTCGACGCCCTGCTGGAGCACGGCTTTCGTCTGCCACTGCGGGAGATCACCGTCAACGGCCAGACCTTGTTGCTGGACGCCACGCCGATCACCGACGCCGGCGCCCTGCTGACGCTGTATCAACCGAACCGCATCGGCGAACGCCTCTCGGCGCTGCACCACGACCATGCCGAAGGGTTCGATGCGCTGCTCGGCGAATCCCCGGCGATTCGTACGCTCAAGGCGCGCGCGCAGCGGGTTGCAGCCCTCGATGCGCCGCTGTTGATCCAGGGCGAAACCGGTACCGGCAAAGAACTCGTCGCCCGGGCCTGTCACGCCATCAGCGCGCGGCACAGCTCGCCGTTCCTGGCACTGAACTGCGCGGCATTGCCAGAGAACCTCGCCGAAAGCGAACTGTTCGGCTACGCCCCCGGCGCCTTCACCGGCGCGCAACGGGGCGGCAAGCCGGGGCTGATGGAACTGGCCAACCAGGGCACGGTGTTTCTCGATGAGATCGGCGAGATGTCGCCGTACTTGCAAGCGAAATTGCTGCGCTTCCTCAACGACGGCAGTTTCCGTCGGGTGGGCGGTGATCGTGAAGTGAAGGTCAACGTGCGGATCCTCAGCGCCACGCACCGCGACCTGGAAAAAATGGTCAGCGAAGGCTCGTTCCGCGAAGACCTGTTCTATCGCCTCAACGTGCTCAACGTCGAAGTCCCGCCGCTGCGCGAACGCGGCCAGGACATTCTGCTGCTGGCGCGCTATTTCATGCAGCAGGCCTGCGCGCAGATTCAGCGACCGGTGTGCCGTCTGGCGCCGGGCACTTACCCGGCGTTGCTGGGCAACCGCTGGCCGGGCAACGTGCGGCAACTGCAGAACGTGATCTTTCGCGCCGCGGCGATTTGCGAAAGCAGCCTGGTGGACATCGGCGACCTCGACATCGCCGGCACCTCCGTGGCGCGCCAGAGCGACACAGAAGTCGACAGCCTGGAGCAGGCGATGGAAGAGTTCGAAAAGACCCTGCTGGAAAAACTCTACGTCAGCTACCCCTCCACCCGGCAACTGGCCAGCCGCCTGCAAACCTCCCACACCGCGATTGCCCATCGGTTGCGCAAGTACGGGATTCCCAATAAGCCGTAACACCACGACCTGTAGGAGCCGGCTTGCCGGCGATGGTATCTCCTCGGTCTGTCAGATACACCGCGGTGATGCCATCGCCGGCAAGCCGGCTCCTACAGATCGTGGATCATCTGAAAACGACCTCCACCTGTACTGAAAGCGCTACAGCGGAACGATATCGATACACCCTCTTCGGATCACCGCTGCACAAGGCTTTGATCCACCTATACTTTTTTGTTCGCGCCCGACTGTAGCGATTTCGCTACAGCGGTCAAACAACCACGCTCGCAACAACTCTCCAAGTAGTTGATTTATAACAATAAAATCAAATTGGCCGCGAAATTGCTTAGTAACCACTCATAAATCAGGGCTTACGCCCAAGCATTCAATCGCGTCCACCAGACGAGTCTGGCCCCCTTAGGAGTTTCCATGAGCGAGTTGCGTTTTACTGAAGATCACGAATGGCTGCGTACCGAAGCTGATGGCTCTGTCACCGTCGGCATCACCGCTTTCGCGCAGAACGCCCTGGGCGACGTGGTTTTCGTACAACTGCCTGAGCTGCAGTCCTACGACAAAGGCGCAGAAGCCGCCACCGTGGAATCGGTAAAAGCCGCCAGCGGCGTGTACATGCCACTCGACGGTGAAGTGCTGGAAGTGAACCCGGCGCTGGACAGCAGCCCGGAACTGGTCAACGAAGATCCGCTGGGCGAAGGCTGGTTCTTCCGCTTCCAGCCAACTGACGCCTCGGCTGTCGCCAAACTGCTGGATCAGGACGCCTACGACCGTCTGATCAAAGCCAACGCCGAAGCCTGAGGAGCACGCACATGACTCAAATCAATCTGAGCACTGCCAACGAATTCATCGCGCGCCACATCGGCCCGCGTTCCGGCGATGAGCAAGCGATGCTCAACAGCCTCGGTTTCGACTCGCTGGAAGCCCTGAGCGCCAGCGTCATTCCGGACAGCATCAAAGGCACCAGCGTGCTCGGCCTCGAAGACGGCCTGAGCGAAGCCGACGCCCTGGCGTTGATCAAAGGCATCGCTGCCAAGAACCAACTGTTCAAGACTTACATCGGCCAGGGCTACTACGGCACCCACACACCGTCGCCGATCCTGCGCAACCTGCTGGAAAACCCGGCCTGGTACACCGCCTACACCCCGTACCAGCCAGAAATTTCCCAGGGCCGTCTCGAAGCGCTGTTGAACTTCCAGACCCTGATCAGCGACCTGACCGGCCTGCCGATCGCCAACGCCTCGCTGCTCGACGAAGCCACTGCCGCCGCCGAAGCCATGACCTTCTGCAAGCGCCTGAGCAAGAACAAAGGCAGCCACGCGTTCTTCGCCTCCGTGCATTGCCACCCGCAGACCCTCGACGTGCTGCGCACCCGTGCCGAGCCGTTGGGCATCGACGTAGTCGTCGGCGACGAGCTTGAACTGACTGACGTGACGCCGTTCTTCGGCGCCCTGCTGCAATACCCGGCCAGCAACGGTGACGTCTTCGACTACCGCGCACTGACCGAGCGTTTCCACGCCGCCAACGCACTGGTTGCCGTCGCTGCCGACCTGCTGGCCCTGACCGTGCTGACCCCGCCGGGCGAGTTCGGTGCCGACGTGGCCATCGGCAGCGCACAACGCTTCGGCGTGCCGCTGGGCTTCGGTGGCCCGCACGCGGCTTATTTCTCTACCAAAGATGCGTTCAAGCGCGACATGCCGGGCCGTCTGGTCGGTGTCTCCGTGGACCGTTTCGGCAAACCGGCCCTGCGCCTGGCCATGCAGACCCGCGAGCAACACATCCGTCGCGAGAAGGCCACCAGCAACATCTGCACCGCGCAGGTTCTGCTGGCCAACATCGCCAGCATGTACGCCGTGTATCACGGCCCGAAAGGCCTGACGCAGATTGCCAACCGCATTCATCACCTGACCGCGATCCTCGCCAAGGGTTTGAGCGCACTGGGCCTGACCGTCGAGCAAGCCAGCTTTTTCGACACCCTGACCCTGAACACCGGCGCCAACACCGCCAAACTGCATGACAAGGCGCGTGCGCAGCAGATCAACCTGCGTGTGGTCGATGGCGAGCGCCTGGGCCTGTCCCTCGACGAAACCACTTCGCAAGCTGACGTCGAAACCCTGTGGGCCTTGTTTGCCGACGGTAAGGCGCTGCCGGACTTCGCTGCCATCGCAGCGGCAGTGGTTAGCGCGATCCCGGCTGCGCTGGTTCGCCAATCGCCGATCCTCAGCCACCCGGTGTTCAACCGTTATCACTCGGAAACCGAGCTGATGCGCTACCTGCGCAAGCTCGCCGACAAGGACTTGGCCCTGGATCGCACCATGATCCCGCTGGGTTCGTGCACCATGAAACTCAACGCCGCCAGCGAAATGATCCCGGTGACCTGGGCTGAATTCGGTGCCCTGCACCCGTTCGCCCCAGCCGAACAAAGCGCCGGTTACCAGCAACTGACCGACGAACTGGAAGCGATGCTCTGCGCCGCCACCGGTTACGACTCGATCTCGCTGCAACCGAACGCCGGTTCGCAGGGTGAATACGCCGGTCTGCTGGCCATTCGTGCTTACCACCAGAGCCGTGGCGAAGACCGTCGCGACATCTGCCTGATCCCGTCGTCCGCCCACGGCACCAACCCGGCTACCGCCAACATGGCTGGCATGCGCGTGGTCGTGACCGCCTGCGACGCCCGTGGCAACGTCGACATCGAAGACCTGCGCGCCAAGGCCATCGAGCACCGCGAACACCTCGCTGCGCTGATGATCACTTACCCGTCGACCCACGGCGTGTTCGAAGAAGGCATCCGCGAAATCTGCGGCATCATTCATGACAACGGCGGCCAGGTGTACATCGACGGCGCCAACATGAACGCGATGGTCGGCCTCTGCGCGCCGGGCAAGTTCGGCGGCGACGTGTCCCACCTGAACCTGCACAAAACCTTCTGCATCCCTCACGGTGGTGGCGGCCCGGGTGTCGGCCCGATCGGCGTGAAATCGCACCTGACCCCGTTCCTGCCGGGCCACGCCCAGATGGAGCGCAAGGAAGGCGCGGTCTGCGCAGCACCGTTCGGCAGCGCGAGCATTTTGCCGATCACCTGGATGTACATTCGGATGATGGGTGGCGCGGGTCTCAAGCGCGCTTCGCAACTGGCGATCCTCAATGCCAACTACATTTCCCGTCGCCTCGAAGAGCACTATCCAGTGCTGTACACCGGCAGCAACGGTCTGGTTGCGCACGAGTGCATCCTCGACCTGCGTCCGTTGAAAGACAGCAGCGGCATCAGCGTCGATGACGTTGCCAAGCGCCTGATCGACTTCGGCTTCCACGCCCCGACCATGTCGTTCCCGGTCGCCGGCACGCTGATGATCGAGCCGACCGAAAGCGAATCCAAGGAAGAACTGGACCGCTTCTGCGACGCTATGATTCGCATCCGCGAAGAAATCCGCGCAGTGGAAAACGGCACCCTGGACAAGGACGACAACCCGCTGAAAAACGCCCCGCACACTGCAGCGGAATTGGTCGGCGAGTGGTCCCATCCGTACAGCCGTGAGCAAGCGGTGTACCCGGTCGCGTCGCTGATTGAAGGCAAATACTGGCCGCCGGTCGGTCGCGTCGACAACGTCTTCGGTGATCGCAACCTGGTTTGCGCCTGCCCGTCGATCGAAAGCTACGCTTGATCTATAGGGGCGGCATGTCCGCCCTCGCAAGAACGCCACAAAACCTGTAGGAGCCGGCTTGCTGGCGATGGCATCACCTCGGTCTAAATGATGCACCGCGTTGATGCCATCGCTAGCAAGCCAGCTCCTACAGGGACCGTGTCTAGTCACAAGATTCTCGCCAATTCCTATAACAAGAAACCGGAGAACAACCATGTCGTTAAGCGTGTTCGACCTGTTCAAGATTGGCATCGGCCCCTCCAGCTCCCATACCGTCGGCCCGATGCGCGCTGCTGCGCGTTTCGTCGAAGGTTTACGCCGTGAAGGGCTGCTGGCCGCGACCACCTGCGTCAAAGTCGAGCTCTACGGCTCGCTCGGCGCCACCGGCAAGGGCCACGGCAGCGACAAGGCTGTGCTGCTCGGACTGGAAGGTGAACACCCGGACACCGTTAACACCGAAACCGTCGCCGCCCGTCTGCAAGACATTCGTGGCAACGGTCGCTTGAACCTGCTCGGCGAACACAGCATTGCGTTCAACGAGAAAGAACACCTGGCGATGATCCGCAAACCGTTGGCCTATCACCCCAACGGTATGATCTTTCGCGCGTTCGACGCGGCGGGCCTGCAGATCCGCAGCCGCGAGTACTACTCGGTCGGCGGCGGTTTCGTCGTCGATGAAGACGCCGCCGGCGCCGACCGTATCGTCGAAGACGCCACGCCCCTGACCTTCCCGTTCAAAAGCGCCAAGGACCTGCTCGGTCATTGCACCACCTACGGCCTGTCCATCAGCCAGGTGATGCTGACCAACGAAAGCGCCTGGCGCCCGGAAGCGGAAACCCGAGCCGGCCTGCTGAAAATCTGGCAGGTGATGCAGGATTGCGTGGACGCCGGCTGCCGCAACGAAGGCATCCTGCCCGGCGGTTTGAAGGTCAAACGGCGCGCGGCAGCGCTGCATCGGCAACTGTGCAAAAACCCCGAATCGTCGCTGCGCGATCCGCTGTCGGTGCTGGACTGGGTCAACCTGTACGCCCTGGCGGTCAACGAAGAAAACGCCAATGGCGGGCGCGTGGTCACCGCGCCGACCAACGGCGCGGCGGGCATCGTCCCGGCGGTTTTGCACTACTACATGCGCTTCATCCCCGGCGCCAACGAAGACGGCGTCGTACGTTTCCTGCTGACGGCTGCCGCCATCGGCATTCTCTATAAAGAAAACGCCTCGATCTCCGGCGCTGAAGTCGGCTGTCAGGGTGAAGTCGGCGTGGCCTGTTCGATGGCGGCCGGCGCGTTGTGCGAAGTGCTTGGCGGCACCGTGCAGCAAGTGGAAAACGCCGCCGAAATCGGCATGGAACACAACCTCGGCCTGACCTGCGACCCGATCGGCGGGCTGGTGCAAGTGCCTTGCATCGAGCGCAACGCCATGGGTTCGGTGAAAGCCATCAATGCCGTGCGCATGGCCCTGCGTGGCGACGGTCAGCACTTCGTCTCCCTCGACAAAGTCATCCGCACCATGCGCCAGACCGGCGCCGACATGAAAAGCAAATACAAGGAAACCGCCCGTGGCGGTTTGGCGGTCAACATTATCGAGTGCTGATGCGCGCTCACTGCATCTGCACACTTTTTCAGGAGCTGGATATGTCCACCGAACAACTGTTGAAAACCCCGTTGCACGCACTGCACATCGAACTCGGCGCCCGCATGGTGCCGTTTGCCGGCTATGACATGCCGGTGCAGTACCCGCTGGGCGTCATGAAGGAACACCAACACACCCGTGATCAGGCCGGGCTGTTCGATGTTTCGCACATGGGCCAGATCCGCCTGACCGGCGCCAATGCCGCCAAGGCCCTGGAAACCCTGGTGCCGGTGGACATTATCGACTTGCCGGTGGGCATGCAGCGCTACGCCATGTTCACCAACGAGACGGGCGGCATCCTCGATGACCTGATGGTCGCCAACCTCGGTAACGACGAACTGTTCCTGGTGGTCAACGCCGCCTGCAAGGATCAGGACCTCGCGCACCTGCGCAAACACATTGGTGACCAATGCACCATCGAGCCGCTGTTCGAAGAGCGCGCACTGCTGGCCCTGCAAGGTCCGGCCGCCGTCACGGTGCTCGCGCGCCTGGCGCCGGAAGTGGCGAAGATGACGTTCATGCAGTTCGCCCGCGTGAAGCTGCTGGGCGTGGACTGCTTTGTCAGCCGTTCGGGTTACACCGGCGAAGACGGCTTCGAAATCTCCGTGCCGGCAGCCAATGCCGAAGCGTTGGCCCGCGCCCTGCTGGCCGAACCGGAAGTCGCGGCCATTGGCCTGGGCGCTCGTGATTCGCTGCGCCTGGAAGCCGGCCTGTGCCTCTACGGCCACGACATGAACACCGACACCACTCCGATTGAAGCGAGCCTGCTGTGGGCCATCTCCAAGCCTCGACGTGCCGATGGCGCGCGGGCCGGCGGCTTCCCTGGCGCTGAAACCGTGTTCGCCCAGCAGCAAGCCGGTGTCAGCCGCAAGCGTGTAGGCCTGTTACCGCAGGAACGCACACCCGTGCGCGAGGGTGCAGAGATCGTCAACGAAACAGGCGACATCATCGGTAGCGTTTGCAGCGGTGGTTTCGGTCCGACCCTGGGCGGTCCTTTGGCCATGGGTTACCTCGACAGCGCATACATCGCCATCGACACACCTGTGTTCGCAATTGTTCGTGGGAAAAAGGTGCCTTTGCTTGTAAGCAAAATGCCATTCGTTGCACAACGCTACTATCGTGGTTGATTGACTGTTTCTATAAGTAACGCGGTTGCGTTAACAGTGCACTAATGTGTAACGCAACCGCCATAAAAGAGTGCAAGCTTTCGTTTATGAACCCTGCTTATAACAATCGAAAGCAATTGAACCACCGCATCGAATAAGCTGGAACTAGTGAACACACTTATGGCCAGAAACCTGAGTAAAACCGGGCTTCTCACGGGGCTTGTTTTTTCTCCCGTAGTTGGCGTAGAGTTTGATCACTGTGTTTGCATGGGTCGCTTGGAATCGTGACCTGGGCAGTAGCCTACAAGTTAGCTACATCCCGCTCGGCGTCTTCTTACTCTCCCTGCAACCAGCCCCAGTACTCTTTCATGAGAAAGAGACTGTCATTAATTTTTGCGTCAAAGGAAATAAGAAATGTCCCAACGTCAGAGCGGTACCGTCAAGTGGTTTAACGACGAGAAAGGTTTTGGTTTTATCACTCCAGAAAGCGGTCCGGATCTGTTCGTGCATTTCCGCGCTATTCAGGGCAACGGCTTCAAGAGCCTGAAAGAAGGCCAGAAAGTGACCTTCATCGCCGTGCAAGGCCAGAAAGGCATGCAGGCTGACGAAGTACAAGCAGAAGCCTAACCTTCTGTAACGAAAAAGCCCCTGATGCTGACATCAGGGGCTTTTTTGTGCGCGTAAATCCGTAAAATGGCTTCTTTTTCCGTCGAGAGCCCTGCCATGTCGAAACACCTGCTCACCCCTCAGGGCGACTTTCCCGCCGCGACCCTGGGCCGTCGCCTGGCAGCGATGTTCTATGACTTTCTGTTGTGCACGGCTCTGTTGATCGTCACCAGCGGCCTCTACAAGATGATCCAGATGGCGATCATCGGCGAAGACAAAATGCGTACCCTGACCGAAGCCGGCGCGCTGGACGGTGATCCGTTGCTCTCGACGGTGCTGCTGTTCGTGCTGTTCGGCTTCTTCGCCAAGTTCTGGACCTGGTCCGGGCAAACGCTAGGCATGCAGGTATGGTGCATCCGCGTGCAGAACGCCGATGGCTCATCAATCAGCCTGTGGCAGGCGCTGCTGCGTTTTGTCGTGTCGATCGCATCCTTGCTGTGCGTCGGCCTTGGATTCATCTGGTCGCTGTTCGACAAACAGAAACGCAGCTGGCATGACATCTATTCAGGCACCCAGTTGGTGCGGATCCCGAAGAAAACCAAATAATCGGATAGCGTAAAACCATTGTGGGAGCGAGCCTGCTCGCGATGGCGGAGTGTCAGCCGACATTAATGTTTGCTGACACTCCGCCATCGCGAGCAGGCTCGCTCCCACAGGTTTTTCAATTTGCCTGACAGCTATCAGGCGTTCCCGGCCAGCTTCATCCGCGCAGCCTGAGTGAAGTCGAGCATCCGCTTCAACGGGCGGATCGCCTGAGGGATCAACGCCGGATCGACAAAGATCTCGTTCGCCCCTTCTTTCAAGGCCTTCAGCGTGCGCTCAAGCGTATTCATCGCCATCCACGGGCAGTGCGCGCAACTGCGGCACGCCGCGCCGTTACCCGCTGTTGGCGCCTCGATGAACACCTTGTCCGGACACAACTGCTGCATCTTGTAGAAGATGCCACGGTCGGTGGCAACGATAAGCGTCTTGTTCGGCAGGCTCTGCGCCGCTGCAATCAACTGACTGGTGGAACCGACAGCGTCCGCCAGCTCGATCACCGACGTCGGTGATTCCGGGTGCACCAGAATCGCCGCGTCCGGATACAGCGCTTTCATGTCTTCGAGCTGCTTGGACTTGAACTCTTCGTGAACGATGCAGGCCCCGTCCCACAGCAACATGTCCGCGCCGGTCTGGCGCTGAATGTAGGTGCCCAAGTGCTTGTCCGGGCCCCAGATAATCGTTTCGCCGTTATCCATCAGGCTTTCAACGATCTCCAGAGCGCAGCTTGAGGTAACAACCCAGTCCGCCCGGGCTTTGACCGCTGCCGAGGTGTTGGCATACACCACCACGGTACGCTCCGGGTGCTGATCGCAGAACGCCGAGAACTCGTCCACCGGGCAACCCAGGTCCAGCGAACAGGTCGCTTCCAGGGTCGGCATCAGCACACGTTTTTCAGGGTTGAGGATTTTGGCGGTTTCGCCCATGAATTTCACACCGGCGACCACTACGGTCTTGGCCGGGTGAGCATTGCCGAAACGGGCCATCTCCAGCGAGTCGGAGACACAGCCTCCGGTTTCTTCAGCCAGGGCTTGAATAACCGGATCACAATAAAAGTGCGCAACCAGCACTGCGTCCTGAGCCTTGAGCTCGGCGGCGATGGCAGCACGGTAATAGGCCTCCTCCTCGACCGTCAGCGGCTTGGGCTGCTTGGCATCGAGATGGGCTTGAACCAGAAGGCGTTCGGAAATCTGCGTCATGTTCGCAAGACCTGCAGGCGCATTCGCGCGAAAGTCGAGTATACACCCGGCTCCGGACCACTTGAGGGTACCGCCGGGAGAGTGAGTATCATCAGGCACGGACAGCGTGAAGCTGCGCAAGGCTACAGAATATCGTGCGGATGCAAAAGATGATTCTGACCTGCGTCACGGGGAGCAGCCCTGAACCGGGCAGACCTTAAATCGCAGGCAAAAAAAAATCCGGAAATCCTCACTTGCGTGGGCCTTCCAGACTTTTAAAACTGCTACAAAAATGGTGGGTCGTGTGGGATTCGAACCTACGACCAATTGGTTAAAAGCCAACTGCTCTACCAACTGAGCTAACGACCCGCTGTGTGGTGGCGCGTATAATACTGATTTTTAAGGACTATTCAACACTTAATTTGAAATAAATCAAAAATAAGGTGTTGGATCGCTGATTCCGGCTGCTGCGAAGCCTTCAGCACGCAGTCGGCAGCTGTCGCATTTACCGCACGCGTAGCCTTTATCGTCCGCCTGATAGCAGGAAACGGTCAGACCGTAATCGACGCCCAGCTTCACGCCCGCCTGGACGATCTGCGCCTTGCTCAGGTTTTGCAGGGGCGCCTGAATGCGGAAGCCATTGCCTTCGACACCGGCCTTGGTCGCCAGATTGGCCATGCGCTCGAAGGACTCGATGAACTCAGGACGGCAATCCGGATAGCCGGAGTAATCGACAGCGTTAACGCCAATGAAGATGTCGCGCGCCCCGAGCACTTCGGCCCAGCCTAGCGCCAGGGACAGAAACACGGTGTTGCGAGCAGGCACGTAAGTCACAGGAATGCCTTCACCTGCCTCTTCCGGCACATCAATGCTGCTGTCGGTCAGTGCAGAGCCACCGATGCCGTTCAGGTTCAAACCGATGACCTTGTGCTCGACCACACCCAAGTCCCGGGCAACACGTTCAGCGGCGTGTAATTCGGCATGAGACCGCTGACCGTAATCGAAACTCATCGTGTAGCAGCTGTAGCCTTCAGCGCGAGCCATGGCCACGACCGTCGCCGAGTCGAGGCCGCCGGACAGCAGGATGACCGCACGTTTTTCAGCAATATTCGGTTGTTCAGTCATATCAGCGCCCCGGCTCGTCATTCCAAAGATATTTATGCAGCTGCAGTTGCAGACGTACTGGCAGGTTGTCCGCCACCACCCAGTCGGCCAGATCCCGAGCATTCAGGTCATGATGGCTTGGCGAGAACAGCACTTCACCGGCTCGACGATCCAGACCGTACTGAATCAGCTTCGACACGGCCCAGTCGTAGTCTTCCCGCGAGCAGATGACAAACTTCACCTGGTCGTTGGGGGTGAGCAGCTCGATGTTCTCATAGCGGTTGCGGTGCGCTTCCTTCGAACCCGGGGTTTTCAGGTCGACAACGCGACTGACGCGTGAATCTACCGCCGAGATATCAAGTGCACCACTGGTTTCCAGTGACACTTCGTAACCGGCGTCGCACAACTGCTTGAGCAATGGGATGGCATTGGGTTGCGCCAGCGGCTCTCCGCCGGTGACACACACATAACGCGGGCGGAAACCGGCCACTTGCTTGAGGATGTCGTCGAGCGTTCGGACAGTACCGCCAGTGAACGCATAGGCGCTGTCGCAGTATTGGCAACGCAATGGGCAACCGGTCAGGCGCACAAATACTGTGGGCAGCCCGGCAGTCCGCGTTTCCCCCTGCAACGAGTAGAAAACTTCGGTGATTCTCAATGTGTCTTGCATAGTCGCCACGGGCGTAACAGCTAAACAGGCTGTCCGCCTCCGTCAGCACTTCGAGGAACCTCGCCAACGCGCAGGCCCCAAAAAGCGTATTTCATAAAAAGGGCGTGAATTCTAACGAAAAAACCCGCGACAAGCGCGGGTTTCTTCGAAATGGGTCAAGCAGGCTTACATGCGCTGCAGATCGCGTTGGGCCAGCTGAGCGGCGGAAGTGCCCGGATATTGGGACACAACCTGTTGCAGAATGCCTTTTACCTTGTCGGGATGACCGAGGCGGCGTTCTACATCAGCCAGCTTGTACAGCGAATCAGGCACTTTGTTGTGCTTTGGGTACAGCTGCGAAACCTTGGCAAATGCCTGACCTGCACCTTGCAGATCGCCTTTGGCCAGGTTCACTTCGCCCAACCAGTACTGGGCGTTGCCCGCGTATTGGCTGTTCGGGTATTTGCGCAGGAAAGCGGAGAAAGCCTGACTGGCTTTGTCGAAATCCTTGGCCTTGATCAAGTCGAAGGCTGCATCGTAATACAGTTTTTCCTTCGCTGGATCCGCCGGTTCGCTACCCGCGGCAGGAGCCTGAGCGGCTGCCGCCCCTGCACCCGCTGCTGCGCCGGGGGCATTCAGATCGCCACCGGCAGAAGAATTCTCAGGAGTCGCGGCTGGTGCAACGCCGGTTCCTATGCGCCGATCAAGATCCTGGTATCGCTCCAGGTTTTCCTGCTTCATGCGCGCTACATCATTTTGCAGAACTTCAATCACACCTTGTTGGCGCGAGATCTGCTCCTGCATCGATTGCAGTTGGTTGAACAGCTCGCCCTGTGCCGAGACAGGGGCCGAAACCCCTCCCCCGGCATAGGCGCCGTTCGTACCGTAACCCGCAGGCGGATAACTACTCCCGCTATTGTTATAGCCGGAGTCATTATCGACCACAGGAACCGCAGCCCACACCGCGAGCGGTGCGAGGCTGAGAGCCAAAACAGTTACAGCACGACGGCACGTTCGCATGACGAATTACTTACGCAGTTCGACGCGACGGTTTTGAGCCCAGGACTGCTCGTCGTTGCCGGTAGCAACTGGACGCTCTTCGCCGTAGGAAACCAGTTCCAGCTGAGCTGGGGAAACACCTTGCAGTACCAGGTAGCGTTGAACGGCTTTCGCACGACGCTCGCCCAGTGCCAGGTTGTACTCACGAGTACCACGTTCGTCGGTGTTGCCTTCCAGAACAACGCGAGCGCCGTTTGCTTTCAGGTCTTTGGCGTGAACGTCCAGAGCGCGCATGGCTTCTGGCTTCAGGTCCGAGCTATCGTATTCGAAGTAGAAGGTGGTGATTGCGCGCAGAGCAGCTTCTTCGCTCAGGGAGCCATCAACGGCACCAGTGTTAGCGCCGTAACCAGCGTTTGGATCAACAGCGCCTTCACCGGCATTGTCGCCGCCTTTGGACGAGCAACCTACAGCTACAGCCATGGCCAGAGCCAGCGCAGCAAATTTACCAAACTTCAGCATTTCCATCGTGAAACTCCTAATGAACCCCAGTGTGTTAAGTACAACGTGTAGCGCCGCGTCAGTTCAGGTAAGGGGACCAGGAAGGTTCTCTGACTTCGCCTTGTGCGGTAGGAAGCGGGAGCCTTACGCGTCCATTAATGGACACGAGCATCAAGACTCCCCGGCCCTGCTGGCGGGTGGCGTAGATTACCATGGTGCCGTTGGGCGCAACAGTAGGCGACTCGTCCAGAGTGCTATCAGTGAGGATTTTTACGCTTCCGCGCTGCAAATCCTGGGCCGCCACCTTGAAATTAGTGAAGCCATCCTGGCGGTGAATCATCACCAGGGTCTTTTCATCAGCCGAAAGCTTCGGGTTGGCGTTGTAGTTGCCGATGAAAGTCACACGCTCCGCACCACCGCCACTGGCGCTGGTTTTGTAGATTTGTGGCTTGCCGCCACGGTCGGAGGTGAAGTAAAGGGTATTACCATCCTTGCCCCAGAACGGTTCGGTGTTGATGCCAGGACCGTTGGTGACACGGGTCAGCTGACGCGAACCCAGGTTCATCACATAGATATCCGGGTTACCGTCTTTCGACAGTACCAACGCCAGGCGATTGCCATCCGGCGACCAGGCTGGCGCGCCATTCAGGCCTTCGAAGTTGGTGATCTGCTCACGGCGACCGGTATCAATGTTCTGCATGAAGATGCGCGGACGCTTCTGTTCGAACGACACATAAGCGATGCGCTTGCCATCTGGTGCGAAACGCGGCGACAGGATCGGCTCGCGCGATTGCAGCAGGGTCACGGCGCGGGCACCGTCATAGTCAGAACGTTGCAGCGTGTAGCGCGTGTTCTTCTCGGAGAAACGCTCTGCAGTCACGTACAGCAGACGTGTCGAGAACGCACCTTTGATACCGGTGAGTTTTTCGAACGACTGGTCCGCGATGTAGTGCGACATGTCGCGCAGTTGATCAACGCTGCCCGACACGCTGCCGGTCAGCACTTGCTGTTCGGTGGCGACGTTGAACAGAGCGTATTGAACCTGCAGGCGACCGCCCGCCGGAGCAATGCTGCCGACCATGACGTACTGGGCGCCGAGCGCCTTGAAGTCACGGTAGATGATTTCGCTGGCCTGGCTCGGCTGGCTGATCATGTTCTGCTTTGGAATCGGCGAGTAGTAACCCGAGTTGCGCAGGTCGTTACCGATGATTTCGGCCATGTCGTCCGGCAACACGCTGCCGCCCTGGTTGCCAAACGGCACGACGGCGATCGGAGTAGCCCGATCGCTGCCGCTGGTGACCAGAATGTTTTTTTCATCTGCCGTCGCAATCCCTGCCAGGCAGCAGATCACGACAAGCATTCCTCGAAGAAGGTTTCTCACAAGGCTAGATCCTCAGGTGTGAATGTCATCTTGAATGAACGATACGGAGCGAAATCACTCGGCTTCATTCCCTGCATTTCTGTCAAACGTCCAATATTCTTGACCGCAGCAACTGCCGACGCGTCAAACGGACCGTCACCACTGGACTTGGACACGCTGACCGAAGTCACCGTACCGTCCGGCAACATGCCGATTTGCAACACGACCGTCATGCCTTTGCGTGCCGAAGGTGGACGAGCCCAGCCTTCCGCTGCACGAGCACGAATCAGGTCATCGAAACTGCCGGCGACTTCGTCACCCTGCTCATCCGCCAAGGCCTGCTGACGCTGAGGCGTGTCGGAAAGCAAATCTGCCAGGGCCTGAGCCTTTTTCTCTTCGGCGGATTTACGTGCCGCTTCCTGCGTTTTCTTCTTCGCAGCATCGGCAGCAGCTTTCTTCTTCGCATCTTCGGCGACTTTCTTCTTCGCCTCTTCAGCTTCAGATTTCTTCTTGGCGTCTTCCGCGGCTTTCTTCTTCGCGTCTTCGACGATCTTTTTCTTCGCTTCTTCAGCGGCCGCTTTCTTGGCCTCTTCTTCAGCAGCCTTCTTGGCTTCTTCTTCAGACTTCTTCTTGGCTATATCAGCCAATTGTTTCTCTTCAGCCTTTTTGGCCTCGGCGGTCTTCTTCGCTTCATCGGCTTTTTTGGCTTCATCAGCCTTTTTAGCCTCTTCCGCTTTCTTGGTCTCGTCGGCCTTCTTGGATTCTTCGGCTTTTTGAGCCGCGTCTTCCTTCTTTTGTTCCGCAGCCTTGATCGCTTCCTGCTCGATCAACTTCTGTTCCATCTGCTCGACTTCGGTCTGGCGCGCGGCGGATTTCTTCGCCTCACCCGCAATCTTCTGATTGGTCTGGGTGGTCGCCTGGCTTTTCGACTTCAGTTGGTACAGGGTCGCCTGGACAATCGGCTTGGCCGGCGGCAGCTCCGGTGTGAAGGCAAAACTGACGAACAGCATGCCGAAAACCAGCACGTGCAAGACAATCGCCAGGACACTAGGCCAGAAGTAGCTTTCCGAGGCGGATGGCTCTCGCATTTGCTGCATCAGGGTGCCTCGGTAATCAAGCCAACATTACCGACCCCGGCCTTCTGCAATCCGCCCATGGCACCCATGACGGAACCGTAATCGACGGTTTTGTCGCCGCGGATGAACACCTGGGTACGTTTGCCGCCTTCAGTCCCGGCGCGAATGATCTTGGTCACCGCATCAGTCATCTGAGGCAAGGTCATTGCCCTGTCCTGCTGCTTTTCAGTGTCGACTTCGCTGCCAAGGTTCCAGTAGTAGGTCTTGTCAGCCTTGATCGAAATGGTCAGGACCTGGGTGTTGTTGTCCTGCGGCAAGGCTTCGCTGGAAACCTTGGGCAGATCAACTTTCACGCCCTGATTGAGCATCGGCGCGGTCACCATGAAGATGACCAGCAGTACCAGCATCACGTCGATGTAAGGCACTACGTTCATCTCGGCAACCGGCTTGCGCTTTTTGCGAGCTCGAGCGATTAAAGCCATTGGAAATTACCTGCTTATTCTTCGCTGGTGTGCACTTTGCGGTGCAGGATCGCCTGGAATTCATCGGCGAAGGTGTAGTAACGGCCGATCAGCGTTTCGCTGCGAGCGGCAAAACGGTTGTAAGCGATAACGGCAGGGATGGCGGCGAACAGGCCGATCGCAGTTGCAATCAGTGCCTCGGCGATACCTGGAGCCACAGTGGCCAGGGTCGCTTGCTGGGCAGTTGCCAGGCCACGGAAGGAGTTCATGATGCCCCAGACCGTACCGAACAGACCGATGTAAGGGCTGACGGAACCGACAGTGGCGAGGAACGGCAGGCTCTGCTCGAGCTTTTCTTCTTCACGGGAGATGGCAACGCGCATGGCACGGGCCACGCCTTCCATGACCGCTTCCGGGTCAACGCCTGGCTGCTGACGCAGACGGGAGAATTCCTTGAAGCCAGCACGGAAGATCTGCTCGACGCCCGAATCCGGGTCCGGGTTGCTGCCGGCCTGACGGTACAGTTTGGACAGGTCGATACCCGACCAGAAGCGCTCTTCGAAGCTCTCCAGGGCGCGTCGACCGGCGCGCAGCAAGTTGCTGCGCTGAAAGATCATGATCCATGAGGTCACCGATGCGGCTACCAGGATCAGCATTACCAGTTGCACCACGATACTGGCATTGCTGACCAGGCTCCACATGGAGGAATGGTCGACGACGTTAGCTTCCACGCTTTATCTCCTGCTTTGAGTGTGTACCCGCGCCGCTCACGTCGGCAAAGGCCGCACGTAGAGCTTCGGGAATGGCCCGGGGTTTTAAACTTTCAGTGCGCACACAGGCCACCAAAAACTGCCCTTCACAGAGCAGCGCATTATCCGTGGCTCGCCTGACCTGCTGTTTAAAGCGCAGGCTGACACGGTTCAATTCGATTACTTCAGCGCTTACCAGTAGCTCGTCGTCCAGTCGCGCCGGCGCGTGGTAACGCGCTTCGCTGGAATGCACGACAAACAACAGGTCCTCCCCTGCCAGCTGGGATTGGGCAAAGCCCAGCTCCCGGAGCCGCTCGGTTCGAGCCCGTTCCATAAACTTGAGGTAATTAACGTAATACACGATGCCGCCCGCATCGGTGTCCTCGTAATAAACGCGACAACGATGTGCGAAAGGCTCAAGCCCGTTTTGCGCGCGCATACTCTAGTGCTTACTCCTCAGGTTGCCAATCCGGCCAGGCAACTGTTTTTCATTGATCTGCGGCTTTCTCGCGAAAGTACGGTCCTGGGACAGCACAATGCCCGAAAAATCAGCGAGCAAAGATTAATTAATCGTCCACTGCATCGAGGAACTCGTCTACCACGGGCATCTCGCCCAATCGTGACGGAATGTTTAAACCAAAGTGCAGGTACGCATGCCGGGTGACCACCCGCCCCCGCGGCGTGCGCATGATGTAGCCCTGCTGGATCAGATACGGTTCCAGCACGTCTTCAATGGTGTGCCGTTCTTCGCTGATCGCGGCAGCCAGACTGTCGACGCCCACCGGCCCACCGTCGAACTTCTCGATCATGGTCAGCAGCAGACGCCGGTCCTGGTGATCGAAGCCACGCTCGTCGACATCCAGCAGATTCAAGGCGAGATCGGCAATCGGTTTGGTGATGTGGCCCTTGGCCCGGACTTCGGCGAAATCACGCACCCGGCGCAACAGTCGGTTGGCGATCCGCGGGGTGCCACGAGCCCGGCGGGCGATTTCGAAAGCGCCTTCGGGATCCAGTGGCAAGCCAAGAATGTTCGCCGAACGGCTGACAATCGTCGCCAGGTCGGCAGTGCTGTAAAACTCGAGACGCTGGACGATGCCGAAGCGGTCACGCAGCGGGTTGGTCAGCATGCCGGCGCGCGTCGTCGCCCCCACCAGCGTGAACGGCGGCAGATCCAGCTTGATCGAACGGGCAGCCGGGCCCTCGCCGATCATGATGTCGAGCTGGAAATCTTCCATGGCCGGGTACAGCACTTCTTCGACAATCGGCGACAACCGGTGGATTTCGTCGATAAACAGAACGTCGTGCGGCTCAAGGTTTGTCAGCAGCGCAGCCAGGTCGCCCGGGCGTTCGAGGACCGGGCCCGAGGTGCTTTTGATCGACACACCCATTTCCTGGGCGATGATGTTGGCCAGGGTGGTTTTACCCAGGCCCGGCGGGCCGAAGATCAAAGTGTGGTCCAGGGATTCGTTACGCCCACGGGCCGCCTGGATGAACAACTCCATTTGCTCGCGAACGGTCGGCTGGCCAATGTATTCGGCCAGACTGACAGGACGAATCGCCCGATCCTGGACTTCCTCGCGGTCGCGCGGGCCCGGCGTGGCGGCTATCAGACGATCAGCTTCAATCACTTAGATCATTCCCTTCAGGGCACGGCGAATCATGTCTTCACTGCTCAAACCTTTCTCCTTGATCGCGGAAATCGCCTTGCTGGCTTCCTGCGGCTTGTAGCCCAGGGAAATCAGCGCACTGACGGCGTCATTTTCCGCGGTGGCGACCGGCGCAATATCCGGCCCGCCTGGCTGGTTTGGCACCAGGGCAAACATCGCCGGCACGGTTTCCCACGCCTTGAAGCGATCCTTGAGTTCCACCAGCAAACGCTCGGCGGTCTTCTTACCCACGCCCGGCACCTTGGTCAGGGCCGAAGTGTCTTGGGACTGCACGCAACGTACCAGTTCATCGACTTCCAGACTCGACATCAACGCCAGGGCCAATTTCGGCCCTACACCATTGAGACGAATCAACTCGCGAAAAAAGTCTCGCTCACGCTTGCTGGCGAAACCATAGAGTAACTGCGCGTCTTCGCGTACGACCAAATGGGTGTGCAACGTCAGCGGTTCACCGACCGACGGCAAGCGATACAGCGTGGTCATGGGCACTTCAAGCTCATACCCCAGACCGTTTACATCCAGAATCAGGTGCGGCGGCTGTTTCTCAGCCAGAGTACCGCGCAAGCGTCCAATCACGTTTCAGATCCTTGAGCGTTGGCCAGTTCGGTGGCTGGCGACTGACAGAACAAGGGTGTTGCGCCGACAACACAGGCACAAAACCCTCATTCCGTAAAAATGACTGCTGATGCTATCAGAGACGCAGGGGCCCGCCA